>JAKADE010000329.1 GCA_021820785.1 Pseudomonadota bacterium | reverse complement strand
CACACTCTTCGGAGTGCGCCGCGCTGCCGAGCACGGCGAACTGGTCGGCCTGCAGCCGGTAGAAGCGGCTTGCGGCCGGAAACGCCTCCTGCAGGCGTCCGGCGATCAGGGTGAGAATCTGATCGCCCGTGGACATGCCGTAGGTGTCGTTGATCTCGTGGAAGCGCACGAAATCAACCATGTAAAGCGCAGCACGTCGCCCGCCAGCGCGCGCCTCGGCGAGGTATGCGACGAGCTCGTCATGGAATTTCTTTGCGTTCGGCAGACGCGTCAACGGATCGTGATCGCGCAGATACGTCAGCTCCTCCCTGGCGACCTTCTCCGGGGTCACATCGATCGTTACGCCATTCCAGAGGATGGTCTCGGCACTGCGGCGGATCGGGCGCACGCGCGAGCGCAGCCAGCGGCGCTGCCCGTCGGGGCGCTCGATCGCGAACTCCAGATCGAGCGTGCTCAGTGTCGCGGTGGCTTCCTGCCAGCGCTGCTCGATGCGCGGGCGGTCCTCCGGCAGCGTCAGGGCGAAGAACCCGCGCGGCGTGAGGGGCTCATCGGCGTTCAGGCCGAGCAGGGCCGCGGCCGAGCGGCCGAGGTACGTGAAATGCGATTCGCCGTCGCTGCGCTGACTGATCTGGTAGATGAAGCCCGGCAGCGCATCGCCGATGCCCTCGAGCATCTGCGCGAACTGGTCCTGCGCCGCCTGGGCTTCATGCCGGGCCGTCACGTCGGTCAGCATCGCGGTGAAGGCGATGATCCGCCCGGCATGGTCGCGCACCGGGGAGATCAGCAGCTGGTTCCAGAAGGTCGAACCGTCCTTGCGGTAGTTCAGCAGCTCGCAGCGCACCGGCTCACCACGGCGAATCGCCGTGCCGATCTGCACAACGGCCTCATGGCAGGTATCCGCACCTTGCAGGAAGCGGCAGTTGCGACCGAGCACCTCGTGTTCGGCGTAGCCGGTCATGGCGAGAAACGCCGGGTTGACCCGGACGATGGGCTGGTCGGGATGCGTGGCATCGACGTAGACGATGCCGCTGTCGGTGGCCTCGATGATCGCGGTGTGCGGCAGCAGCGGGAAGCGCCCGGCCGGACCCTCGACGCCGGAGAGGGCAAAGAGGCGCGAGCGCGGCAGCTCGCGCAGTTCGGCCGTGCAGCACAGATAATCGACCTGCAGGCGCCGGGCGAACTCCGCATCGGCTTGCGTCGCGCAATGCGCGCTGAGGAGCTCGATACCCATCTTGTGCAGTCGGGGCGCGAGCGCCTCGAGACGCTCCGGGTCGCTGCGATAGCCGTCGGCGAGCTGCTCGGCCGGCAGGGCGAGCAGCGCGATGCCGAGGTCTGCGATCGACTCCGGCAGCGCATCGGGCGTCTCCAGCGCGAGCGCGAGCCGCCCGGCGAATGGGCGCAGCGCATCGAGCGCCGCGGCGAGCGGTGCAAGCGCCAGGTTCGGCGGCAGCGCCTCGAGCATGAACATCAGGCTCTCGCGCAGCGTTTCGGGCAGCGCGCGGCATGCGGCGAGGAAGGCCATCGAGTGCTCGCGCTCGGCGAAGATGCCGAAGGGCACTGGCACGATGTAGATGCGGTTCACCCCTGCACGCTGCTCGCGGCGCATCACGGCGGCGACACGCTCGATCTGCCGGCGCGCATCGGTGCCGCGCAGCAGTCCGGACTGCAGCGCCAGGAGGGGTACCGGGTGTCCGGCGGTATCGAGCAGCAGCCGGCAGAGGATCGGGAGGTCGCCGCCACCCGCATCGGGCATCTCAACTGCCGCAGACGGGGCCGTGCCGTGCGTCTGCAGCGTCATCAGGTGCAGAGGCCGCTCGCTCGGCGCCTTCAGACCCGCGAGCGTGACGGTCAGACCGGTGCTCGTTCCATCGAGGCGGCGCGCGTGCGCGGGGGTGCTGCGGCTGCGGCCCGGTTCGAGCGGCAGGTGGCGCAGCTCGAAATCACGCGCCCAGGCCTCCAGACCGAGCAGTGCGTCGGCGCGCACGCCGAGCAGCGCCTGCTCGTCGCGCTCGAGCAGCGCACAGAATGCGGGATTGACGGCCAGCAGACACAGCGTCTCATCGGCGATCGCTGCTGCCATCGGCAGTGCCGCGAGCAGCCCGTTCAGCCATTGCGGCGTCGGGCCCGCATCGAGCGTGGCGAGCAGCGCTTCGCCGCTCAGCTCGCTCGCCGCCTGTGTCCCCTGATGAGTGCTCATACGCCGGCCCCAGGGGCCGGCGGGAGCACTTTCTGCGCGCCCGTCTGCCGCATGAAAGCTCCGCGTGTTGTTCAGGTCGCGCGGCCGGTGCCGTGCTCCCTGATAACGGTACGATACGCAGCCGGGTCGGACGGGGATGCCGGGAGCAACGTATGCGCGCCGTGGGGAGTTCTTGACGACAGGGTCTCTCGCTTGGGTGCAATCGATTGTATTGTTAAATCCGGCATGAACGGCGCTGCAGTCGCGGCCCATTCAGGGCATGGCGGGGCGACTTTGTCGGGTGACCAGCTGTGCCAGCCCGGTGAGCTCCGCGGCGACGTACCGCAGCAGATCGTCCGTCGAGACGACGCCGAGCAGAGCGCCGTCGCGATCGACGACCGGAGCCCGGCGTACCGCGCGCGCCTGCAGATTGCGCAGGGCATTGTCGATGCCGACGTGCGCCTCGAGCACCAGCGGCTCTGCCGTCATGACGTCCGCGACGTTCAGCGTCGAGAGTGCGCCGGAGTGTTTCAGCCGTGCGCGCACGATGTCCCGGTCGGTGAGCATGCCGGCGACACGGAGGTGTCCGTCGACATTCTCCGTGACCACGACCGCGCCGGTGTGCCAGCGCAGCATGAGCTGGGCAGCCTGTTCGAGCGAGGCCCCGAGCGGGACCGTCACGGCCGGAATGCTGGCGATCTGACCCGTGTTCACGGCGGAGCACCTCCGGCCGTCATTGACGCACGGCGTGGGGTGCCGGGCCATGCGTATCAGTGCTGATGGTCTGCGTCGGGGCGCGGTGTGAGAGTCTGCCACCCGGGAGGTGCGCCCATGCGGATCGGTGATCTGTGCAGTCGTGACGTCCATTGCGTCACCGCTGAAGAGCCTTTACTCGATGCGGTGCGGGACATGCACCGCCGTCATGTGGGCGCGGTGATCGTGGTCGACAGACCTGGAGCGTCAGCTCGGCCTGTTGGCATCGTCACCGACCGCGACGTCATGCGGGCCGAGATCACGCAGCGTGCGGACGTGTTCACGCTGACCGTGGGGGACGTCATGAGTGTCGATCTGCTGATGCTGGGCGAATCGTGCGAACTGGCCGACGGCATCGAACTGATGCGTCGGCGCGGGGTGCGGCGGGCACCGGTTCTCGATCCGGCCGGGGTGCTGCTCGGCATCATCACGCTCGACGATCTGTTGCCGGCCGTGGCCGGGCAGCTCGATGCCCTGGCACGTCTGCTCGGCCGTCAGGCGCGGCACGAGCAGTGAGGGTTCGGGCGCACCGCTGCACGCATGCTATGCTGAGGCCCTGCAGCGTCAGCGGGGGCCGTCATGATGGATGCGAAGTCCGGTGCACGCGAACGTCTTGATTCGGTTCGCAGCGGGCTGATCGCCCTCAGTCACCGCATCCACGCCCATCCGGAGCTCGGCTTCGAGGAAGAAAAGGCGAGCACCTGGCTGTGCGAGCGCCTGAACGAGGCCGGCTTCGCGGTCGAGAAAGGCATTTGCGACCTGCCCACCGCCTTTCGGGCCCGCGCCGGGTCAGGTCCGTTGCACGTCGCGTTCTGCGCCGAGTACGACAGCCTGCCCGGGATCGGACACGCCTGCGGACACAACATCATTGCCGCCTCTGCGGTCGGGGCCGCCATTGCCGCGGCGCAGGTCGCCGATGAGATCGGCCTGACGGTGAGCGTCATCGGCACCCCCGCCGAGGAGGTCGGCAATGCCAGCGGCAAGATCCTCCTGCTCGAGCGTGGCGCGTTCGCCGGGGTCGACGCGGCCATGATGGTTCACCCGGCGCCGATCGACATGTGCCGGGCAAAGATCATCGCGGCCTCGATGTTCGACGTGCACTGCACGGGCAAAGCGTCACATGCCTCGGCGTTCCCCGAGCTCGGCATCAATGCGGCCGATGCGCTGACGGTGGCGCAGACGGCCATCGGGCTGCTGCGTCAGCACATCCGGGACACGGACCGGATTCACGGCATCGTCACGCACGGCGGCGATGCGCCGAATGTCGTGCCGGCACAGACTTCGGCCCGCTACATCATCCGTGCCGAGACGCTCGAGCAGCTGGACGAACTGCGCGAGCGCGTGCACCGCTGCTTCGAGGCCGGCGCGCTCGCCACGGGGGCGAGCGTGCGGATCGTGGGCGGCGAGAAACCGTATGCACAGATGCGTCACGACACGCGCATGGCCGAGCTCTATCGGCGCAATGCCGAGCAGATCGGCCGGTC
>JAKADE010000328.1 GCA_021820785.1 Pseudomonadota bacterium | reverse complement strand
GGCGGGCGCGAGGCGAACTTATCCACAATGTGCGCGGTCCGTGAAGTTGCGGGGTACGATTCGCTTCCGGGAAGCGCCGGACCTTGAGCGGAGCTGTTCCTCCCTGCCACAGAGAGTTCTCATTCGGTGAATCTGAAGCTATTAAGAGTTCCGGCCATCGTGGTCGGTGCGCTGGCCTTGGCCGCGCTGGCCGGGCTGTACGCCTACCTGTGCACCTACGTCTACCTCGAGCCCTCGCTGCCGACCCTGGCGCAGATGCATCACGTTCAGCTGAAGGTCCCGCTGCGCATCTATACGGCGGACGGGCAGCTGCTGGCGCAGATCGGGACCGAGCAGCGCACGCCGGTGCGCTACCGGGAGGTTCCTCCGATGGTGCGCGATGCGTTTCTTGCCGCCGAGGACCACCACTTCTTCCATGAGGGCGGCATCAATCTGATCAGCATCCTGCGCGCCGGCGTCATCGATCTGATCGAGGGCCGCAAGGCCCAGGGCGGCAGCACCATCACCATGGAGGCGGCCCGCAACGTCTTTCTGACCCTCGACAAGACCTGGCGGCGCAAGTTGCAGGAATCGTTCGTCGCCTACGAGCTCGACCACGACTTCTCCAAGCAGGACGTGTTCCGGCTGTACCTGAATGTGATTTTCTTCGGCGAGCGCGCCTACGGCGTGGCGGCGGCCGCGCAGACCTATTACGGCAAGACGCTCGCCCAGCTGACGCTGCCGGAGGCCGCAACGCTCGCCGGGATCGTGCAGGCGCCCTCGCTGTACAACCCGGTGGTTCACCCGCACCTGGCGGCGGACCGTCGCTCCTACGTCCTCACCGAGATGCTCAAGCTCGGGTACATCACCCCGGCGGCGGCGCAGGCGGCCGACCAGGCGCCGATCGATGCGCGACTGCACGCCCCGCGGGTGAGCGTGCATGCCCCCTATGTCGCGGCGATGGTGCGCCAGCAGATGGTGCAGCGTTACGGGGCGGCGGCCGAAACGGCGGGCTACAAGGTCTACACGACCATCGACGGGCGGCTGCAGAATGCTGCGGACCGCGCGGTCCAGCTCGGCCTCATCTCCTATGACCGGCGGCACGGCTGGCGCGGCCCGATCGGGCGCACGGTCCTTGCCCGCACGGTGAGCCCGGGCGAGCTGCGCACGCTCACCATGCAGTATCAGCCGATCGGCGTGCTGCGGCCGGCCGTGGTGGTGCAGGTCGGGGCCCAGGATGCCCAGGTGTACGTGCGCGACCTCGGCTTCGGCACGATCGGCTGGAATGGCCTGTCCTGGGCCGGCAAGGCGCTCGCCGACGGGCTGGTCGGTGCGGCGCCGAAAACCGCCGGCGATGTCCTCTCGCGCGGCGATGTCGTGTATGTCGTGTGGCACAGTCCGACGGACGTGCAGCTCGCGCAGGTGCCCCAGGCCGAGGCGGCCATGGTGGCGCTCGATGCCGATGACGGCGGCATCGCGGCGCTGGTCGGAGGATTCGACTACTACATCAGCAAGTACAACCGCGCCGTCTACGCGCAGCGCCAGCCGGGATCGGGCTTCAAGCCGTTCTACTACTCCGACGCGCTGCACCACGGCTACACCCCCGCCAGCACCTTCATCAACGCACCGCTGGTGGTCGGCGGCCCCGGCATGGAGAGCACCTGGCGGCCCGCCAATGACAGCGGTCAGTTCAGCGGTCCGGTGCGGCTGCGCGTGGCGCTCGCGCACTCGCTGAACCTGGTGTCGATCCGCCTGCTGCGCGCCCTCGGGGTACAAACCGTCAGCCAGTACGTGCAGCGCTTCGGGTTCGATCCGAAGGCGCTGCCGCAGAACCTGACGCTCGCGCTCGGGACTTTGGAGACCAACCCGCTGCAGATGGCCACCGGCTACGCGGTGTTCGCCAACGGCGGCTACCAGGTCAAGCCGTTCCTCATCGACCGCATCCTCGATGCGGACGATCAGGTCATCTGGCAGGCCAAGCCGCGCATCGCCTGCCACGGCTGCAGTCAGCCGGTGCATCTGGCGGACCTGCAGCCGGCGGCGAACGAGAGCGCGCTGCTGGCCGAGGCTGATGCGCTGCGCGGGGGCGGTGCGGCCTACATGCCGCCGGGACAGATCGCCCCGCGCGTCATCAGTGCCGACAACGACTACATCATGACCTCGATGATGCGCAGCGTCATCAAGTTCGGCACCGGCGTGCGCGCACTGGCGCTGAACCGCTCGGACATCGCGGGCAAGACTGGCACCACCAACAACTGGAAGGATGCCTGGTTCAACGGCTTCACCCCGCACCTGGTGGCCAGCGTCTGGGCGGGCTTCGACGATGACCGCACGCTCGGCTACGGCGAGGAGGGTGCGCACGTGGCGCTGCCGATCTGGATGCGCTTCATGCGCCAGGCGCTGCAGGGGGTGCCGCAGTGGCGCCGGCCGCAACCTCCCGGCATCGTGCAGCTGCGCATCTCGCCGCAGAGCGGGCTGCTCGTGAGCGACGAGAACCCGGACGGCATCGAGGAGATCTTCATGGCCAATCATCTGCCGGCCGGCGCCCCGGCGCGGCCTGCGAACCCGGGTCAGGGATCGGCGGAGTCGATTTTCTGATGCCGAAGCGGCCGACACCGCGCACCGAGCATCTGCGCCTCGCGCTCGCCCAGGAGGCGGCGCGGATCATGGCCGAGCACGGCATCAGCGATTTTCTGCTCGCCAAGCGCAAAGCCGCGGATCGCTTCGGCGTCACCGATGGTGCGGTACTGCCGAAGAACATCGAGATCGAAGCGGCTCTCGAGCAATATCAGCGGCTCTTCGATGGCGACGGCCACGCCGAGTCGCTGCAGGCGCAGCGCCGCGCGGCGCTCATCGCCATGCGCCGGCTGCGCGAGTTCGAGCCGCGCCTGGTCGGGCCGGTGCTCACCGGTACGGCCACCCGTCATGCACAGGTGCAGCTGCATCTGTTCACCGACTACGCCGAATCGGTGACCCTGAAAATGCTCGAGATGGGGCTCGCGCACGAGGTCACCGAGAAACGCGTGCGCATGGATTCGGCGCGGGTGCTGGCCTTCCCGGGACTGCGCTTCGAGATCGAGGCGCAGCCGATCGAGGTGACGGTGTTCCCGGCCGATGGCATCCGCCAGGCGCCCGTCAGCCCCGTCGACGGCCGGCCGATGCGCCGCGCCAGCGCCTCCGAGGTGGAGGCGCTGCTCGCGGCGTCCTAGCCGCCGCTCAGCGGCGGCGGCCGATCTCCACGTAATCGCGCTGGGTCGGTCCGGTGTAGAGCTGGCGGGGGCGCCCGATGCGCATCGCCGGGTCGGCGAGCATTTCCTGCCAGTGCGCCACCCAGCCGACGGTGCGCGCGATCGCGAACATGACCGTGAACATCGAGCGCGGGATGCCGATCGCGCTGTAGATGATCCCGGAGTAGAAATCCACGTTCGGGTACAGCTTGCGTTCGACGAAGTATTCGTCCTTCAGCGCGATCTCTTCCAGGCGCAGCGCGAGCTCGAACAGCGGGTTGTCCGAGCGGCCGAGCCGCGCGAGCACCTTGTGGCACATCTCGCGGATGATCTTGGCGCGCGGATCGAAGTTCTTGTAGACCCGGTGCCCGAAGCCCATCAGGCGCACGTGGCTGGATTTGTCCTTGGCCTGCTCAAGGAACTTCGGGATGTTGTCCACGGTGCCGATCTGCTCGAGCATGTTCAGCACCGCCTCGTTGGCGCCCCCGTGTGCCGGTCCCCACAGCGCCGCGACGCCCGCGGAGATCGCCGCGTAGGGGTTCGTGCCGGTGCTGCCGGCGAGACGCACGGTGGAGGTGCTCGCGTTCTGCTCGTGGTCGGCGTGCAGGATGAACAGCAGGTCGAGCGCCTGGGCGGCAATCGGATCGACCTCGTACGGCTCGCACGGAACCGCATAGAGCATGTGCAGCAGGTTGCTGCAGTAATCGAGGTCGTTGCGCGGGTAGACGTACGGCTGCCCGAGTGAGTGCTTGTGTGCGGCCGCCGCGATGGTCGGGATCTTGGCGATGATGCGGTGCGCGAAGATCTCCCGGTGACGCGGGTTATAGATGTCCATCGTGTCGTGGTAGAAGGCGGACATCGAAGCGATGACCGCCGATACCATGGCCATCGGGTGCGCGTCGTAATGGAAGCCGTGGAAGAAGCGCAGCAGCGACTCGTTGATCATCGTGTGATGACGGATGCTGCCGACGAATTCGTCGAGCTGCTTGCGCGTGGGCAGCTCGCTGTGCAGCAGCAGGTAGGCCACTTCCATGAAGCTGCTCTTCTCGGCGAGCTGCTCGACCGGATAGCCGCGATACAGCAGCACGCCGGCATCGCCGTCGATGTACGTGACGCGGCTTTCCGTCGCGGCGGTCATGCCGAAGCCCGGATCGTAGGTGAACACCCCGAGCTCTTTGTTGAGCTTGGCGATGTCAACGACGGACGGACCGA
>JAKADE010000007.1 GCA_021820785.1 Pseudomonadota bacterium | reverse complement strand
ACCGGTGCCGGCCGGCACGATCTGCGCCTGACCGACGCCCTTGACCCCCTGGATCGCCGGCTGCACGACGCGCAAGACATAGTCGTTCACCTGCTGCTGGCTGAGCGTCTTGCTGTAGAACGCCAGGTACATCAGGGCGGTCTGATTACCCACGGTCTCATTGATCACCGGTGCCTGGGTGCCGGTGGGCAGCTGGTTCTGGACCTGCTGCACCTTGGACATGATCTGCGCGACAGCGGCATTCGGGTCGTAATTGAGCCGCATGTACACCGTGATCGTCGAGATGCCCTGCGAGCTCGTCGCCGTCATGTAGTCGATGCCCGGCGCCGAGGCGATCGCCTGTTCGAGGCGCGCTGTCACGAAACCCAGCACCGTCGAGGAGCTCGCGCCTGGATACGCGGTGGTCACCGTCACCAGCGTGCTCGTGACCTTCGGATACTGGCGCACCGCCATTTCAGTCCAGGCGCGCAGCCCGAGCAGCAGGATGACGAGGCTCAAGGCGGTGGCAAGCACCGGCCGACGAACGAAGATGTCGGTAAAACGCATCGCGCTGTCCTTCGATCTCAGTGCGCGCTGCCGCGATGAATCACGACGGGCATTCCATTGCGCAGCTTGATCTGGCCAGCGGTCACCACGCGCTCTCCGGCATGCAAACCCGAGAGAACTTCGGTGAGCGAGCCGCGCGTCTGCCCGACCGTGATCGGCGTGGAAACGGCCACCTGCTGCTCATGGGCGCCTGCCTTGCGCGTTTTGATCACGTAGACGTAATCGCCGAACGTACTGTAGGTGACCGCCACCGTCGGCACGGCCAGGCGCTCGTGCGCCGCGCCGACCAGAATCGTTGCCTCGCCGAACATGCCCGGGCGCAGGCGCATCTTGGGATTCTGCACGAGGGCCTCCACGGTCACGTTGCGGGTGTTGGGATTGATCTCGGAATTGATGGCCTTGACCCGCCCCTGAAAATGCTGCCCCGGAAAGGCATCCACCGACAGGTTGACCATCTGGCCAGGGTGGACCAGGCCGCTTTGGCTTTGCGGGACCGTGAACTCGGCTCGCAAGGGATTCCACACATTGAGTGCAGCGATTTCGGTTCCCGGGGAGAGATACTGGCCGAGACTGATCTGGCGCACCCCCATCCAGCCCGAGAACGGCGCGCTCACCGCCAGCTTGGCGAGCGTCGCACGCACGTTGGCGACGGCCGCCCTGGCGCTCTGCTCGTCCGCTTTCGCGGTATCCAGTGCCGCAAGGCTGGTGGCGCGTGCCGCGTAGAGGTGCTGTGCCCGCTGGAAGTTAATGCGGGCGAGCGCCTCATTGGCACGGTCCTGCGCCAGCGTGGCAAGCTGGTTCGAGTCATCGAGCTGTACCAGCCGCTGGCCCTTGCGCACGTGCTCGCCGGAATGAAAATAGATGCCCGTCACCTGGCCGGACAGCTGCGGCGTCAGATTGACGCCGGAGGTCGCCACCAGGCTCGCCACCGTGTGGATTTCCGACCGCCAGGACACTTTGCCCACGGTTGCGGCCGAGACGCTGACCTCGTACGGCCCCCGGCGCGCCTGTGCCGCGTGCGCCGCATGCTCCCGCCAGAGCTTGATGCCACCGATCAGTGCAATCGCCACCGCGACGATGAGCACTGTGCGCAATACGATGCGCCGCTCGGGATTCGTCATCGGTCAATTCTCCTCAGCCATTCTGGATGTTCCTCTGAACTGCCCCGCCGGATTCGGTTGAGCGGCCGGCAACTGCGCCGTCCAGCTCCCGCCGAGCGCGACGAACAGGCTCACGGTGTCGAGATATCGCTGCGATTGCGCGTGGATGTAGCTCAATCGGGCGTTGTTGTATTGGACCTCGGCGGTCAACAGCGAGAGATAATCGGCCGCACCGTCCCGATAGCTCGTCTCGGCCACCCGTAAGGCCGCACGGTTCGCCGCGAGCGCCTGCTGCTCGGCTCGCAGGGTCTGCGCGTCATGCTGGAGCGCCCGCAAGGCATTGGCCACCTGCTGGAAGGCTCCCAATACCGTCTGCCGGTAGGCTGCGAACGTCGCGTCATAGGAGGCAATCGCTTGGCGCTTCTGCGCCTCGAGTGTGCCGCCGGCGAAGATCGGCATGGCCAGATCTCCGGCGACGCTCCAAATGTTGCTGGCGGCATGCACGAAGGCCCCCGGCGCGCTGCTCTCCTGGCCGAACTGCGCGGTCAGCGTCACCACCGGATACATCCGGGCTTTGGCGACGCCGACCTCCACGTCGGCGTAACGCACCTGTGCTTCTGCCGCGCGAATATCCGGGCGCTGCTTGAGCAACGTGGAAGGCAGACTCACCGGAATCCGCACGGGAAGCCGCACGTCACTCATGCTCGGGGACCGATCACGCCACTGCGCAGGCAGTTCACCCACCAGGATCGCGAGTTCGTGCCGATAGACCGCCGACTGCTGCTCGAGCGACGGCAGGCTTGCCTCGCTCGAGGCCACCTGGCTGCGCTGCGTGAGTACACTCAAGTACGGCACTGCGCCGAAGTGATATTGGGTTTCGGTCAGCTTCAGCAGACTCTTCTCGTGCGCGATGATCGAGCGAGTCGCCTCGATTTGCGCGCGCACCGCCGCGGCGCTGATCGCCGCCGCGGCGACGTTCCCGATCAACGTGAGTCGAGCCGCATCGAGCTGGTAGCGCTGGTAGTCGACCAGCGCCTTTTCACCCTTGAAAACCAGGCGGTTGACGCCGAAGAAATCCGGGTAGTAGCTGACCGCGAGTCCACCGGAGTACAGCGAGTAGATGCGGCCCGGGAAGGATCCGCCGGAACTGGCCGAGGACGTGCGTTGCCGGGACGCACTGAGATTGCCATTGACCTGCGGATAGAAAATACCTGCGGCCGCCGCCATTGCGGCCTGTGCCTCCCGCAGTTTCGCCTGCTCCTGCACCAGGCCCGGATTGTTCGCCAGCGCTTGCCGGATGAGCGCGTCGATCTGGGGCGAATGGAACTGCCGCCACCACTTGGCGGCCGGTGAGGCGCCGTAATCGAACTGCTGTGCCTGCCCGGCCGGCCCGATGGCACTCACGGTGGCATGCGGTGATGGCGTGCGCGTGTACGACTTCGTATGCACCGCTGGCAGTGAATACCGGGGCGCGAAAGAACAGCCGGCGAGGCTGAGCAGACCGGCGCAGGCGACTGCCCATCGCGCAGCGGGGCTTCGTGTCATGCGAGCTCCAGTGCATCGCTGCCGCACGTCGCGCGTGCGGACCACTCGTGGGTAACGGTAATTTGGGTGCATCCTTAGCACGTCGAACGCAACTGCCGCACATGCGGGGCAAGTCGAATCGTGACGCTCCTTTTCACGGATGCCAGTCGTCGTCTTGCCGGCGACTATTGCTTAGCATGCTAACGTATCGGGCGGCCGCGCGCAATACTCGACGCGCGCCCAGGGTTCGCAGCGACATACTGTGTTTACAGAATCATGGGGATCTGAATACGTGTGCCGTCGGGTCGACGTGCGGACGCGTCAGGTGCTTCGCCCCGTCGACGGCGTGGACGGGATTCCGCCGGATGACCGAATGCCCGTACCGTTCCGCAGAAGATTGTCGGGAGCCGGATCCGGCGGGGTCGGCGACCCGCAGGGGTGTTCCCGGGTTCCAGATGGAACCACCCGGGCCGCGCCAACCATCCGAGACCCCGCGATGAGCTCACAATGTCCAGCTGCGGTGCTGCGCGTCACGCGTCTCCGGAGGATCTTCACCTTCTCGGAACACGCCACTGCCGGACCCCGCCGCCGGCTTGCGCACGGAGGTGCGTGCGCGTAGTCTCGCGGTGGTTGACAGCTGAACGGCGAGACGTGAGCCACGCTTCCGTTCATGCCTGGACGCAATGTCCATCGTCCATCGCCGAGCCGATTCGTGCGATATGCAATGCAGGGGACGACAGTGATGCGCATCAACGGATTCCGTCGTGCAATGCTTGCAGCCGCGGGCGTGACGGTCGTACTGGGAGGATGCGCCAGCACCCGGCAACCGCTCGGCGCACAATCGACCCAGACGAGCGTGGCGACGCCACTGCGCGCGACAGCGTCGACACCTGCGCACCCGCCAGTCAGTGTCGAATCCATGCTGCGCGACATGGGTCATGCGGTCGTCAGGGGTGTCTCCTGGCTGTTTCGGGTTCCGTCCGGCGTCTACGGACCACCGGAAAAGGTGGCCTATAGCAGCGCGAGGACATGGAAGGAATCCACGGGGATGACGGGCTGCACCCTTAAATGCGACAGGGTCCAGCGCAATAGCGTGAATCCCATCAATTGAATACGGCGATTTTCCGGTGAAGCCACAGTCACGCACGACATGATCGCCGCCGCTGAGCTGCGCAAAACGGGTCATCAGCCTTACGGATGATCGTGCCGATGGAATGCGCAACGCCTTCGAGTTGACGCGCCGGAATCGGTATTCGGTCTGTGCCGGTGCCTGCAGGCGGGACGACACGTCCGCTCAGTTGACGTCGGAGACGATGTTGCAGGCTCGACGCCAGTATTGATTGGGCTCCCGCGGTGCGGGCACTATCGCGATATGGCGCAACCCGTCTTTGCCCATGTTTCGAGCGGCCGTGAACGCTGGAGTCCCGGGCAGCGGATTGCGCGCCATCGACATCGCCAGGCGTACGCTGCAATCGTGCTCTCCGGCAGCTATGAAGAATGTGGCAGTGCCGGGCGCTTTCAGGTCCAGCCAGGTGATGTGCTGATCCACCCCTCCTTCGATGCGCATCTCGACCGCTTTTCGAGTGCCGGGGCCTGCATCCTCAATCTCACATTGCCCGCGACGGCCGGTGCGCCAGTGTTCGGCCGGATCGAAGACCCCGATGAGATCGTTCGCGCCGCCGAGCGGGATCTGGCGGCGGCACGCGAGAGCCTGCGGCGGCAGATGCGCCACCGCGAGACGCTGCCCGTGGATTGGCCGGACGCCCTGGCACTGCAGCTGCGAGCGGACCCGACCTGCCGACTGGACGCCTGGGCCAATGAACAGGGGCTGTCCAAAGAGGCGCTCTCGCGCGGGTTCGGGAAGCTGTTCGGCATCACGCCGACGGCGTTCCGGGCCGAAGCGAAGGTGCAGCGGGCGTTGACGCTGATGGCACAGGGCGCACAGCCGCTGACGAGCATTGCGCTCGCCGCCGGATTTTCGGATCAGGCCCACATGACCCGCGCGGTGCGGACCGTCACGGGCGAGCCGCCGACCCGACTGCGCAGATCAATTGAATTCAAGACGCCGCCGCCACGAGGATGATCGAATCCGGGGCATGCTCACCGACGCTGCAGAGCCTCCGTTCCGATTGAAATTCCGCCCCCTGCTGGTGACCGTGCTGCTCGGGATTGCGGTCACCCTGGGATCGGCCCTCGTTGCCGCGCTGCTGTTCCGTGCCCTGCATCTGCCATCCCCGCAGAAATCGCTGCTGACATTCCTCTATGTGCAGCATGGCTTGCAGCTGCTGTTCGCACTCCTCGGCATCGCCATTCTCAAACGGCGGTTCGCACCGGCAGATTACGGGCTGCACTGGCCGCGCGGTAAGCGCTATTTCCTGGCAGCGATCCTGTGGGGGCTTCTGCTGGCGACGGCAGTCAATGCCGGCAGCTCGTGGCTGGACGTGGCGCTGCACCTGAAGCAGACGGGCGGCGACGTGGTGTACACGCACCGGAGCATCTGGGGTTGGGTGCTCTTCGACTGGGTGTATGTGGGTCCCACCGAGGAAATCCCGTTCCGGGCGCTGCTCGTGACCTACCTGGCCACGACCATGCCCGGAAAACTGCGCTTCGGACGCTTCAGCATCAATGGGGCTGGCGTCGTCGTCGCATTGCTCTTTGCGTTGGCCCACGTGCAGACCTTCTGGTTCGAAAACCCCGTGAGTGCGCTGATCCAGCAAGGCTACGCGTTCGCCCTCGGGGTGCTCTACGCGTATTGGCTCGAAAAGTCGCGAAGCATCGTCGCACCGATCCTCGCTCACAACTGCAGCGACGGGATCACGACGGTCTTCTGGGCACTCGGCATCTTTCAGCACTGAGCCCTGCTCGCCGGTCCCGTGCGTGGGCGATGATGCCACGTCAGACAAATGTCACGTAAACAATTGATTTTACGAGTTTTCGGCCAATTGACCGTACGCGGAACTCCCCGGTGCCGGCGCATCCCCATGCCGCGTCCATCCGGTATCGGCGGCCGACACCGCTGAATTATCATCCGGCGGGGAACACGGCTTCCTGCCATCGGTCTGTAGGACGAGCCCCGACTGACACGGTTGGGGCTAAGACGAACAACGCTTCTTGGGGTCATGACGCCAGGAGCCTTCATCAGGGACGGGCACGGCGCTGCAGTCGAGGGGCGCGGTATCCCGCCCTCGCGCAACCTGCTAGGGTCGGCCCGCGTGACCGGGGGATGAGGTCTATGCCGTTATTCGGACGTCGGTCGGGACATCTTTGCTATCGCTGCGCCGTTCCGCCGTCATCGGCGAGGCCTCGGCACGCGCCAGGTTCGCCATCCAGACTCGCTGAACCGCGCGAGCCGAAGACCGCGAGCCTTGCCGAGCAATGCGATCACCTGAGCAGCATTCGCCATGATCGCGGCGCGCGAGTCCATTCCATCGCCGGAGGGCGCCTCCGCCGCATCGAGACCCAGAATCTCAGGACGTCGGCGGCCTAGACCGCCGATGTCCGACCCAATTGGTTGCGCTGCCACCGCGCGCAGCAACACGCATCTCTCAAGACGGACCTCGCTATGAACAACGATCAATTCGATGACTCGCAACGCAAGGCGCTGCGCCTGCTGACCCGGATATTTGGTCTGGTCTGGCTGGTGAACGCGGGCTTTCAGGCGATGGCCTGGCTCGCAGTCTCCGACGCGCATGCAAATTTCCTGCACGCGCTGGCGAAACCGGCCTCGAAGGTCCCGGCTGCAGTGCGTCCGCTGCTCCTGGCCGCGCTGCACGGGGCGCAGGCGGTCGGACCGAAGCCGGTGGCGCTGGTGATGGTCGCCATTGCGCTCCTGCTCGCGGCGGCACTGCTGAGCGGTCGGAAAGTCGCCTGGGCGGCACGCCTCGGCGTGTGTTACAGCGTCATCTGCTGGATCTTCCTGAACGGGTTCGGCTTCCCGTACAGCGGTGGGCAGACCGACCCGGGAGTTTTCGTGGCCTACGCGATCGCATTCCTGTTCGTGTGGTCAGTGGCGCCGATGCTCGAGGGACGGGGACCGGATGAACGGAAAGGCGACAATCGCCTGTGGGACATTGCGCGCCTGAGCTTCGCGGTGCTGTGGCTGTTCGATGCCTTCCTGAAATGGCTGCCCGCGTTCCTGCTGCATTTCACGAGCCAGATCACGGGGGTCATTCCCGGGCAGCCGCACTGGATTGCCGTCTGGCTCGGATTCGTCGCCGCCCTCGTCCATGCAGTTGGCCCCGTCCCGGTCGCGATCCTGGTCGGACTGTCCGAAACGGCAATCGCCCTGGCGCTGCTCAGCGGAAAATGGCTTCGGCTCGCGATTCCTTTCGGCATGGCCTACTCGCTGTCGGTCTGGACCACCGCCGAAGCTTTTGGCGGCCCCTACTCCAGCGCCGGCACCGGGGTCCGCGGCAACGTGCTCGGCAACGTACTGATTTACCTGATCCCCTTCCTCTTCCTGTGGATTGCCGAGTCGCGCCGCCGCGCGGCGCAGACCTAGCCGATGCGGTACCGATTGGCGCGGAGCCAGGGCGCTCCGCGCCAATCGGTCTGCACGCTTCCCGTCTGCAATCGCGACGGCCGGGCCGCCCGGACTGCGCGTTCGCCGCCACCGTCAGGGGGATCGGCGGTGGCGGCGAATCGGGTTGCAGGCGAGAGCGCCCTCCTCAGCGCAGGTGATACCGAACGGTCGCATACACATAGCGGCCGCGCGGATCGCCGTAGGTCAGGTCATAGCCGCCGACGAAGTTGTTCGCAATCGAACCGTAATTCGTGTACGGCGGGTTCTGATTGAAGAGGTTGATCACACCAAGGGTGAAATCGAAGTGACGCAGCCCCGAATACGTCGCCTGCGTGTTGATCGTGTCATACGCCGAGACGTCGCGCGGCACCTGCGTGACCGTCGAGGGAGTGTCCTGGTACGGCTCCTGGTAATTCTGGGTCACTGAGAGCTCCCAGGAATCCGTCCGATAACCCAGGGTCAGGGTGTGCCGCCACCGGATGATGACACCGCCCGCTTCACCGACCGAAGAGAGCCCCTGGTTGACGACATCGGTCCAGGTACCGTTGTAGTTCTGCACTGCATACTTGTAGAAATATGCCCCATTGGCCTGCACAAATACTTCGCCCGGGCCGAGGCGCTTGTCATAGCTCAGATTGATGTCAAGACCACTGAGATAGGTCTTGAAAAGATTCGCGGCAGTCTGGCTGATCGAGACGATATTGCCGGATGAATCACGAGTGACGAAGCGCGAGAATTCCGTGGCCGTCTGGGTGTTCTGCAGGATGACGGAATACGGCAGACCGCCGCCCGCGATCTCGTTGCGCAGATAAATCCAGAACGAATCCAGATCCAGCCGCAGGCCTTCTGTCGGCTGGAATACCGCTCCCAGCGTGTAGTTCACCGACTTCTCCGGCTGCAGGTTCGGGTTGCCGCCCGTGACGGTCGTGAACTGCTCGCTGCAGGCCGGATTGTTCGGGTTGAACGTCGGACACTGGATCGGATCACGCGTTCCGTTCGACGTGACACTGAAGGTCTGGGGTGCGTACAGATCCGGCAGCGACGGCGCACGGAAGCCCGTTCCGGCAGATCCGCGGAATTGCAGCCAATGCAGCGGCTTCCAATGCAGCCACAGCTGCGGATTGACCGTGCTCCCGACCGCCTGGTAGTGGTCCCAGCGTACCGCGACGTCGCCCTGGAGGGAGTGCAGGATGTAGCCATTGAGCTCGAAGTACGCGGCCTGCGCGGTGCGCGAGGCGGATTCGGGCAGCGAATTGCCCCCGAGGCCACCCACGTTACCCTGCTGCAGAACCGCCGCGGGCGAATAGTCGTATGTCTCGCGGCGCAGCTCGGCGCCCACGGCGAGCCGCAACGGTCCGGTGGACAGCTGTGCGATCTTGCGGCTCGCGCTGCCATCGACACTGGTCAGCGAGGTCTTGGTCGTATAGTCCTGGCCGATGAACTGGTCCGCCTGGGCCTGCGCCAGTGCGCTCGCGTCCTGCGTGGGCCCGAACGGGTTGATGACGCCGGAGTCGAGCAGCGGCATGATCGTCGAATACAGCGGCCAGCCATGCTCGAGATTGTCGGACAGGTCCGTCTGGCCGTAGAGGAGCGATCCGTTGTAATGCCAGCCGAGAGCATTGCCCTTGATGCCGGCGACCACGCGCGTCGTATCGGTTCTATCCAGTGTCTCGCGTATGCCATTGGCGAAATCACGGTAGATGACGTTCAGGGGCTGCCCGGCGAGTCCATGCGCCGCCGCCCAGGCAGTCGGATAGTAGGGGCTCGTCGGCGGCAGCAGAAACGCACCCTGCCCCGGCTTTGCGTTCGGGTTGTGATAGCCCGGATACTGCGTGGCGAGCAGATTGGCCAGATACGCGACGTAAGGATTGCTCGGCAACAGAGGGTTGAGGAACGCCAGCGGCACCGGCTGCGTGTAGGTCGTCTGGCGCACCTGCGAGAACAGCACGTTGCCGTAGAGTTGAGCGGAATCGCTCAACCGATAGGCGCCGTTGAGAATGAGGCTGTAGCGGGACCGCTTCGGCTGCAGCGAATCGTACGGCGAATTGTCGAACCGGCACTGCGTCGGGTAATTCGCATCGTTGAGCGACGTCGGCGCGCAGTTTCCGACTTCGGGGCTGTATACGCCGCCGTGCGGCAGCACGGTGTTTGGTGGAATCAGTACGTTTGCCGGAAACGCGAAGAAAGACGTGACGTCGTTTCCGTAGCCGGGGCTGTAACGGCTGGCGTAGGAGCGCGATGAGCCCATGATGGGCGATTTGTGGTCGTATTCCAGTCCGATGCCGAGGTTGTAGCGGTCTTGCTCCAACGAGCCGATGCCGGCGTACACCGAGATATTCTCGGCCGTGCCGCCGCCGGCCTGGGTCGGAGAGCCCACCGTCGCGCTCGCATCCAGCCCCTGGAAGTCCGATTTCAGGATGAAGTTCACTACGCCCGCGATGGCATCACTGCCGTACACGGCAGAGGCGCCATTCTCGAGAACCTCCACCCTCTGTACCGCAGCGAGTGGAATGGAGCCCACATCGACCGTGTCGCCGGCGGTACTCACCGGCATCCGCAGCCCGTTGACCAGCACGAGCGTACGGGCAGCGCCGAGGCCGTGCAGCGAGACCGTTTCGATACCGCCGGTGGTGAAACCCGTGGCCTGCGCCGAGGAGACGCTGCCGACACTGCTGGTCGAGGTGACCTGTTGCAGCAGTTGCGGAACGCTGGTTGCGCCGGAGAGCCGGATATCGCGCCGACTCAGCATCTGCACCGGCAGTGCGTTCAGGGTATCGACACCCCGGATGCGAGTACCGGTGACCACAATGGCGTGCAGTGTGGCGGCGCCCGCGCTCGAGCCGGTGTCTGCCTGCGGTGGATCCGACGCGCCCTGGGCACCGGCCGCGCCAAAGGTGGTGCTCTGGGCGGCGGGCGCCACACTGCCCCGGTTCACGGCCGGCGGATCACCGACCTTGGGATCGGACGCCG
Source organism: Pseudomonadota bacterium (assembly GCA_021820785.1). The sequence goes on along the minus strand of JAKADE010000007.1, from coordinate 10,628 downwards.
CGGCCGCGCCGGTGGCGGGCGGGTCGGCCGCCACCTGACCGGTGATGGGCACGATCGTAATCGTATGCACGTCGATGTAGCGGAACGTCAAACCGGTTCCGGCGAGCGCGTGCTGGAGCGCTTCAGAAAGCGTATAGCTCCCCACGACCCCGGGACTGCGGCGGTTCGCGACATCCTTCGACGGATAGACGATCTGGAAACCAAATTCCTGCGCCAGACGTCGCAGGGCCGGGCGCAGCGGCTCCGGCGGAATGTTGGTGCTGACCCGGGTGGCGGCCGATTGCGCAGCAGCGCCCGCCGAGACCCCCAGCAATGACATACCCAATGCAGCGGCGATGACATCAGCCCGCATGACCGGTCCCCCCAATCGTTGTCATAGGTTATTGAGGAGCCTGCGCCATGCGACACACCATGACGATGGCCCTCTGCGCAGAAAGAGCGGAGACACCGCCGGTTTATACCCCCCTGGGCTGAAAATCCTATCGGGGGGGCCGTCTGGAGATCAGTACTCGTCCGCCGGCGTCTCTGACCTCGATGCCCGGATACTGGCGCAGGAACGCGATCAGAGAGTCGGGATTGGTCGAGGAGAACACCCCGTCGATCCTGAACGTCTCGAGCGAGGGGGACGCGATCACCAGATGCCGGGCGTTGTAGCGGTTGAATTCCTGCACCACGTCGCTCAACGCAGTCGAAGCGAAGATGAGCTTGTGGTGCACCCACGCAATCGCGTCCGTGGTATTCGCCGAAACCGGCTGCAGGCGGCGCGTCGGGGAGACCGTGATTTGCTCCCCGGCGCTGAGGTAGACCAGCGAGAGATCGCCCGCACGGTGGAGGGACGGTGCCGGGAGCCGATCGGCCGCGCCGATGCGGGACGGGCGTGGCCGCGCAACCGCAACCTTACCCTCGATCACGGTGACGATCGCCTCAGAATGCAGCAGATTCACGTCAAATTGCGTACCGATCGCGCGCACGACGGTGGCGCGGCTGCGCACGATGAACGGGCGATTCGGCTCGAACGTGTCGGCAAAGAACGCCTGGCCGCGCACCAGTTCGATCTCGCGCTCCCGCCGGGTGTAGCGCACGATGATCCGGGAGCGAGCGTTCAACTCGACGACCGAGCCGTCCGCGAGCGTGATGGTGCGTTTCTGGCCGACCCCGGTGGAGTACGTCGTCGGGCCGGTATGCATCCACAGCGCGATCAGCCCTGCCCCGATCAGCGCAAGCACGCCCGCGGCCCAGGACACCCGGGCCGGCGTCAGCCCCCTCGAGCGGCGCCGAACCCGCGGCCGCACAGCGACGCCCGGAAACGGGACGAGGTTGTCGGCGTCGCACGCCTCGCACAGGAGCGCCTCCTTGGAGAATCGTGCACGGACATCCAGCGCCCCCGCCCGCCTCCAGCTCGCGGCGACGTCCAGGTACGCAGCCATGTGCGCCGGGGCCTGCTGCAACCAGGCGAAGAACGCCTGGCGCGTCGCCTCCTCGGCAGCGCCCGCGCGGAATTCCGCGAACCATTCGCAGGCCTGCTCGTAGACCTCCTCGGAATATCGCTTGCCAATACGTGCTCTCACGGGCTGCCTACCGCGCATCCAGGTGCTGGTGAATCTGCTGAAGTGCCTTGGCCAGGTACTTCTTGGCCATCGGAAACGAAATGCGCAGCTCGCGGCTGATGTCCTTCAGGGTCATGCCGTATTGGCGATGCAGCACGAAGGTTGCACGCGCTTTGGGGGACAGCCGCTCGAGCGCGCGGGTGAAGGCTTCGAGACATTGCTGGCCGTGGGCCTGAAGGAACGGATCGGCGTCCGGGGATGCCGGCAGCTGCGCCAGCAGCTCCTCTGCCTGCTGCGCCGGCGGGATGAGCGAATTCTGCAGCGCGTGCTGCTGGGCCACATGCAACGCCACGGTGAAGAGGTAGGCCTCCGGTGACCGGATGGCGTCGCCGTCCGGGATGCGCAGCATCCGCAGGAACACTTCCTGGGTCAGGTCGGGTATGTCCGCGGGATTGCGCACCCGGAACGAGAAGAAGCGCCGCAGCCGTTCGCCTTGCGAGTGCGCGAGCGTGGCAGCGAGACTCGATGACTTATCGGGCGGCATAGTGGATCGATGGCGCAGACCGGGGCATTCGTTGTCTTAAGATCACACCCGGTGGCCCATTTATACCCTCCCTCGCGGAAAATATCGCGCCTCCGCCCATGGTGCGGCGTCGGGTCGTCACGCGGTCCGCACACCTGTGTGCAAGGGGTGGACGGCCGGTCGGCCTTCCGGATTGAACGACCCGCGGCGCCGACCCCGGAAACCGGGATCCCTGCGCCGATAATCATCGCTGCAACAAAGGGTTACGGAGATTTATTCAGATCCATTGTTCGACGCGAATCACAGGCACCGCGGCGCCGACTCGGCGCACCACCCCGCACCGAAATCGCCGAGACCCCCGCGCTCAGCGGCTCAGAAGATCCCCGGGCGTCGGCGGCAGACGCGGCATGGTCTGCACCGGGAAAGGTCCGGTCAGCGCGGTGAGGAATGCCACGATGTCGCGCACCTGCGCGTCGGTCAGCGTGCGGTTCAGCTGCGTGGCCGCCATGACCCGCACCGCCTCGGGCAAGGTCTTCACCGAGCCGTTGTGGAAATACGGCGCCGTGTACACGAGGTTTCGCAGCCCCGGGACCCGCCAGACGTTCTTGTCGGCATCGCGATGCGTCACGTCATAGCGTCCCAGATCGCTCGTCAGATCGTACTTTTTCACATAGGGGTTATTGGTATAGATCGGGAACTTCATGAAGAATCCCGTCCCCATCGGCAGCGGCGGTCCGCTGAAGTTCGGCCCCTGATGACACCCGGTGCAGCCCACCGAGGCAAACGTCTGCATGCCGCGCACTTGCTCAGGCGACATGGCACTGTGGTCGCCCTGCACGTACCGATCGTAGGCGCTCCCCGGGGTGATCAGCGTGCGCTCATAGGCCGCAATCGCCTTCGCCGCGTTGTCCATCGTGACGACATTGCCCGGTCCGAAGGCTTCATGGAAATACGGCGCATAGCCGGGAATCTTCTCGATCCGGGTGACTTCCGCCGCGAGGTTCTTCATCCCCATTTCGATGGGGTTCGCCGGCGGACCTTTGGCTTGGTCCTCGAGCGTGGGCGCCCGACCGTCCCAGAACTGCACGGACAGGAACGCCGCGTTCCACACGGTCGGGGCGTTTCGGCCACCGCGCTGCGCCTCGACACCGATGGAGACCGGTCGATGATCATCGCCGCCTTCCATGATGTTGTGGCAGGAGAAGCACGAGACCGTTCCGGTCGAGGACAACCGTGGGTCGAAGAACAGCATCTTGCCGAGTTCGACCTTTGCCGGCGTGGTGGGATTATCCGCCGGTGCCGGTGCCACTGTCGGGAGTGCCTGCCACTGCACGGCCGTCTGGGCGGCGGCCGTCCCGCCGATCAGTAACCCTGCGACGGCAACCAGGTTGCGAACCCTGCGGATGCTCATTGCTCTACCCTCACCGTAAACGCGCGCCTGCGCGTCACTTCCGATGACCGTGCAACAGAGCGACTGAATGTCGCCCTGAGCACTCGCCACGCAGCACTCTTTGTACGCCGCGGGCGGCGGCGCATGGATGCGGACTGATACCTACGGGAGAGCCGCATTGAGGCGTACGCCTCATCACCGCAAGGAATTCCGGACCATGCTTGTCGTTGCCGGCCGCCGCGTTCAAGAACATGTCACCACGAGAGCATGCGTGGCTCATCAGCGCATTCCGCTGCACCCGCAGGCGCGGCACGTGCCGACGCTCTTGCGCCGAACCGGTCATGGGGCTGCGCGCCGACCGGGCGGCGGCACGCCGGAGGCGTCCCAGTTTGGAACAGTGCCCCCGCCCCGCGTCATCCACGGCGAAACGGTCGGCCGCCCGGCGCCGCCTGTGCTATACGCGATCAGGACATGTGACCCGCGCATTCGGCCGGTGCTGGCGGATCCGGCGGCCTCGAGCGTGGACGGAAGCGCGAACACGGATCGTTGCGCGCGGCGCGCGGTCCGTCTTCGATTGAAATGCGAGCCCCGCGTGAACGTCACTCTGCGCGAGATCACCACAAACGACCCGTCCCTGGAGGCAGACCTCTATCCGCTGCTCGCCGCCCTGCGACCCGGGCTCAGCGTCGATACGTTCGATACGCTGTTGAGTGAGGGCCGCGAACAAGGTCTGCGCGTGCTCATCGCCGACCAGGGTGCAGACCGGTGCATCGGTGCGGCGCTGTACCGTATCGTGGCCACGAGCCGCGGTCGGGTCACGTTCCTCGATGATCTGGTGACCGACCCGGCACGCCGCTCCAAAGGCGTCGGTGCCGCGCTGCTCGCTGAAGTCGAACGGCGCGGACGCGCCGCAGGCTGCGAGCGGCTCGAACTCGACTCCGGCGTGAACAATCAGGGCGCGCACCGCTTCTATCACCGGCACGGTCTGCACATTCTCGCCCTGCACTTCGCCAAGGAACTGGAGTCCGCGTAGCCGGTGCGGCTGCGCACCCGCGCTACGAGCGCCGCCCGCCGGCACACCATGCGGAGTACGTGTACTTCAGGTTCCACGCTGCCGTCACGCACCAGAACAGCAGCGTCGCATAGGCCGCGCCGACGCCGAGGGTATTGAGCAGGGGCATGTGCAACACTCGACCGGCCTGCAGTGCACCGGATGCGAACACGGCGGTGGAGAATGTCGGTGGCCAGGATCCCGCGGTTCGCAACCCACACGTGAGCAGGAGAAACCGCGCACTGACCAGCAGTACCGGCACGCTGAGCAGGATGGCCGCGCTCACGGACATGGCGGTCGCATCGGCCAGCCACTGTGCGGGCAGCCCCGGTGGCCGGCTGCGCAGCACCTGACCGAGCGCGGCGGCGGCAAGACCTGCGCACCCCATGGCGATCCACCAGGGCGCGAGCGGGCCGGTGCCGAGGCCGTGCCGCCGAATCCGCAGTCCGGCAAATACGGCGATCACCCAGTAGCCGAACCCGCCGAGGACGGCGCTGCCGGCGGCGAGCCCGCGCAGCGCATCGACCCACGGTCCCTCGACCTGCACGGCCAGGTGGTCGGTCGCGAGGGCCGCGCCGAGCAGCACCGCGGGCACGAGAAACCAGGTCCCGTCGAGCGAGCGCAGGTCGACGCCCCGGACGGCCAGCGATCCGGCGAAACGACCAACGGCGAACACTGCCGTCAGCCATGCCGCGCCGAGGCAGATCCCGGCGCACAGCAGCGGCCAGCGGGTCGCCGCCGCCGCACCGAGAGCGAGCAGTCCGCTCGCAATCACCGCCAGACCCAACGGGATGGTGTGGAATCCGCAATGCTCACGGGCCGGGCCCAGCGTCCACCTCGAGCGCCACCGGACTGGAAACTCCCTGCTGCAGCGGGCGACGCCGCGCGCGGTCACCCACCCGGCCTGAAGGATGGCGAGGCCGAGCAGCGGCTGCGCCAGTGGCGCCATGCCGCACCGCCCCGCCACGGCCGACGCACCGGCGGTCGCCATCACGGCACCAAAGGGCAGACCGCCGCGCAGCGCCACGGGGCCCGCCGCAACGCCCGGCACACGGGCCGGGATGGGTGGCCCGCGCACTTCAGGCCCCTGTGCCGATCCGCCGCACACCACTGCGCTCTGTCGGTTCACTCCCGTGATGGAGCACCGAGCGTACACCCCGGATCGGACTCCAGAGTCAATCCCGAGCGAGGCAGAATCGATGCCAGCCGCTCTGCAGACTGGGTGCCCCAGTCAGGCCCCTGCTTCGCGTCGCCGTGCGGCGCGAAGCGGTCGGCGGTCAGTAGAAGGTCATCAACTGCGCGCGTTCGCGCTCGAGTTGCCCCGCATGCGCCCGCACCCGCAGCAGGTCGCGCCGGGCCACCAGACCCACCAGGACACCGGAGTTGCGCTCGACGATCGGCACGCGGCCGACATCGGCCGCAATCATGCGATCCGCCAGCGCTCCCACCCGGTCCTCCGGATGACCGACGAACACCTCCGGTGCACCGAGTCGCTCGCCGAGCGTCTCCTCATCCTGCCATCCTTCCCTCGACCACCGCAGCACATCGGAACGTGACACCATTCCGACGACGCGCCCGGCATCATCGACGACCGGGTAGCTCCGGTGCCGCTTGACGCCGGGTTCGGCCTCGAAGAAGGCCAGCGTGTCGGGCATCGACAGGCTCGTCACCAGGGTGTGCACTGGATGCGCCATGATGTCCCGGACGCGCATCACCTCGAAGGGATCAACGGTGTACTCGTACGTCAGATGCCGCCCCCGGCGGGCCAGACGTTCGGTGAGGATGGAGCGGCGCATGAGCAGCACCGTCACCGCAAACGATGCCGCGCACGCCACGATGACTGCGGGCATGACCCGTAAATCGCCGGTGAGCTCGACGGCGAATACCGTGGCGGTGAGCGGACAGCGCAGCGTCCCGCCGAGCACGGCCGCCATGGCAATGAGCGCCCAGAACCCCGAGCCACCGAATGGCAGCAGGTGCGCCTCGAGCACCCCGACGGCCCCGCCCATCATCAGCAGCGGCGCAAGCGTGCCACCGGAGGTTCCCGAGGCGAGCGCAACGACCCAGATGATCGACTTCACGGCGAGCAGCACAATCGCGGCATGCAACAGCACGTTGCCGCTGATCAGCGCCTGGATGTTGTCATATCCGACGCCGAGCGCGGCCGGATCGATCAGTCCGCCGATGCCGACCACGATGCCCCCGAGTGCCGGCCACCACATCCAGTGCAGGGGCAGCTTCTCGTAGCGTTCTTCGACCCAGTAGAGCGCCCCCGTCGTGAGCGCGGACTGCAGTCCGGCGACCACGCCCACGAGCGCGCAGACCGCAAGCCCCCACCACGGCATGACCGGGGCACCAGTGTGTGCGAACAGCGGCCATGCGCCCACCAGCCAGGGCCGCCAGGCGATCGCCACGACGGCCGAGATGACCACGGGCACGAAGCTGCGCGGTTTCCACTCGAACAGCATGATCTCGATCGCCAGCAGCACCGCCGCCACGGGTGTGCCGAAAATGGCGGTCATGCCGGCAGCGGCCCCGGCGGCGAGCAACGTCTTGCGCTCCGCGGCGCTCAGCTTGAAGAACTGCGCGAACAGCGAGCCCAGCGCCCCGCCGGTCATGATGATCGGTCCCTCGGCGCCGAACGGACCGCCGGTCCCGATGGCGATCGCCGAGGACAGCGGCTTCCACAGCGCGACCTTCGGCTGAATGCGGCTCTGTCCGATGAGGATCGCCTCGAGCGCCTCGGGAATGCCATGGCCGCGGATCTTGTCCGAGCCATAGCGTCCGATCAGCCCGACGATGAGTCCGCCGATGACCGGGATCAGGATCGAACCCGGCGCCAGATGCACATGACTCAGGTACGACGTGTGGGTCGAGAGGACGTGGTAGTAGGCGAGATTCGTCACCAGCGCGATCAGCTTCAGCAGCACCCACGCCGCAAACGCGCCGAAGGTTCCGGTGACCAGCGCCATGGCCGAGAGGACCAGCAGACGCCGGTCAGCGGTGAAGTCACGCAGCGTGTCGTTCGAGCCGTGGCTAAAGGCAGAAGACTTCATGAGGCTCCCGAGTACATACCGTGAGGTCCGGCGCGGCATTTTATATCGCACTCCGATACATATGGGCGTAAGCATTCATAAAACGCCATCGCGCAGTGCTCACACTGCGGTGTGCGACGCGGATGATTCGGGGCCCGGGCGAGCGATCGCCGGTGGCGGCCCTTCAGGGCATTCGTTTCACGGACCGGCCCGCCCGGCGGCGCAGCACTCGAGCGTCGCCGGGTGTCTTGGCGCGCGCCTCTCGGGTCTCGAGCGCAAACTCGTGCATCAGGCAGGCCGGAGAGGCGAACTGCGCGGCCGGCGCTGCAGCGCCGCGGTCGGGCGCCCGTTCCGGGGCGCGACGCCGGCCGCGGATCTTCTTGCTCGCACGCCTCATTCGGTCGCGCATGCGCCCACGTCCAGATCCGGCCGTGCCGAGAAGCTCGAGCGGGAACACCGGTCGCCGCAGTTCATGCCGGTCAGGGTGCGCCCGTTCTTCGGGCCGCGTCAATCCGACGGTCACGGAGGATGCGGGAATTTGAAAATAATTTTATCAATATCATTAGCTTAAGGTTATCTCTGCACGCGTCGCCTCATCTTCCGGCACTGCCGGTGACGCGGCCAATGCGACACGGATCGCCGCAGCACCCCTCCCGTGCCTCAGCGCAGCAGCATGCGGGTGGCCGCCGACGCCGAGCCGAGAATCACGCGTCCCATGACCGGCGGGAGATCGAGAGGCTTCAGGAACATCTTCAGGGCCATGCGGTAGGGAAAATGCGCGCGGACCATGCCGCGGATGCTGTGCAGGAACCGCGCGTACTCGTGCCGATCGACATCCACCTCGGGACTTCTGATCCGCAGCACGTGCTTGAACGCGATGTAGCCGTCTTCGGCATCAATCTCGCTTGCCCGGCTCCACAGCGTGCGCATCACCGCCGCCCGCCCCGGCTGCTCCCGGCGGCAGTAACGGCGAAAGAAATGGTAGAAGTTCTTGTAGTGCCGGACCTCGTCCGCGGCGATCCGCCCGGCGAGGTCCTTCAGCACCGGCTCCGGTGCACTCTCGGCGAGCAGCCGGTAGAAGCTCGATGTTCCGGTTTCGATCACGCAGCGCGCGACCATCTCGAGCGCGCGGCTCGGCGCCAGCCGCTCGAGCTGGCAACAGCGGGAGTATTCGGCGTAGAAGCCCTGATAGGCGCGGTCCCAGTCGAACTGCGGCCAGGCCGTCTGCACGTAACGGCGCAGCGCGGCACCGTGCTGCAGTTCCTCCGGCTCCCAATGGTGGCGTAACCAGTCGACTACCTGCGGATCGTCCCGGAAATACTCGGCGAGGTTTGCCGTGTACAGATCCGAGGTGATCTCGATGAACGAGGCGCAGGCGAGCAGCCGAAACAGCGCCTCCTCGCCCTTGAGCGTCTCCCGATCAATGCCATCGTACCGGATGGCGTCCATGGACCACGGCAGCAGCGCGGCGTACTCGGCATCGGGCATGTTCATCAGCACCTCCTGGCGGACTGCGGCTTACCCTCTCCCGTGTGCCTCCGCGGCATTCGCGCTCAGCAGGGTCATCCGTGGCGCGGCGTGGACGTCAATCTGCCGCCCTCACCAGCCGAACCCGAAGGCGATCGCGGACAGTCCGCCCGCGACCAGGCAATACCACGCGAACGGCGATAGCGCCCAGACGTCGTGGTTACGGAAATAGCGCATGAGAAACGCGGTGCTGGCATACGCCACGATACCGGCCGCCAGTGCCGCCAGCAGCGCCGGACCGAACAGCGCATGCAGCAGATGTCCGTGTACGAGCTTCGGCACCTCGAGAACGGCCGCGGCGAAGATCACCGGCGTACCCATCAGAAAGGTGAAGCGAGCGGCCGACTCGTGACTGATCCCGCGGCTCAGGCCGCCGACGATGGTCGCACCGGAGCGCGAGATGCCCGGCAGAAACGCCAGGCACTGATACACCCCGATCACCACCGCATCCAGATACGACAGCTGTTCGGCGCGGCGCGTGGCGGCACGACGCAGCGCCTCACCCAGCCACAGCAGGCCGGCGTTCGCCACCAGGAACAGGGAAGCCGCCAGCGGGTTCGCAAACAGATGGGCCAACGGCTTCTTCAGCGTGAAGCCCACGATGACCGCCGGAATCGTGGCGACGATCAGACGCGCGATCAGCCCGCGCTGTACGGCATTCTCGGCCGCGCTGCTGCGTCCGAAAAACCCGGCGAGCATCGCCAGCCAGTCGGCACGGAAATACAGGAGCAGCGCCGTTGCGGTCCCGACGTGCAGCATGACCAGGAACGGCAGAAATCCGGGCGCGCCCAGGTTGATCGGCCAGTGCAGCAGCGCCGGCACGATGACCGCATGACCGAGCGAGCTCACCGGGAACAGCTCGGTGGCTCCCTGAAGGACGGCGAACAGCAGCGCGTGAAGCGTATCCAAGAATTTGACCTCGAAGGCGGCGCCCGCGGCGCGCAACCCCATGATTATTGATGCGTCATCGAGACTACGGGGGCCATGCTGCAATTGCAAGACAACCGCCGCACATGCGTGCGGTCATACGCCGCGAGGTCAGTGTCGTCGCGGCCGGCGGCCTTGGACAGCCTGCAAGCCGGTTGATCGCGTCGCGTTCTTGGACGTATGCCCGCACCGCGGTGCGCGCGAATCCCCGTGACGCTCAGGGCCGCAGCGAGGCATCCAGTGCTTCGAGCAGTCCCTCGAGTTCCGCCTCGGTGGTGTAGTGAACGAACGACACCCGTGCCACGCCGCGATCGGCATCGACGTTCAGCGCTTGCAGCAGCCGCACGGCGTAAAACCCGCCGCAGCCGACCATGTATCCGCGGGCCGCGAGCCGCCCGCTCAAGACCGTCGGATCAACCCGGTGCGGCACGAATGACACGGTCGCAGTCCGCTGCGCCGCGGTGCTCGGCCCGAGCAAACGCAGATCCCCGCGCCCGCGCAGATAGTCGAGGAGCCTCTGGAGCAGCGGCAGTTCGACGGCGCGCAGCGCCTCGCGAACACGCTGCGGCCGCTGCGCGCGCGGCGCGCCGGGATGCTGGTGCGCATCGAGCGCATCGAAGTATTCGGC
>JAKADE010000327.1 GCA_021820785.1 Pseudomonadota bacterium | reverse complement strand
GTCATCGGCGAGCAACTGGTTGATCGCGCTGCCGTACTTCGGGTCGCGGTGGCCCTGCCCGCCGTGCGCGAATCCGTACAGAGCGAGCATCTGCGGCGCCAACGACCCGGCCGCACTGCGGATGCTCGCGCGCACGACGCTCAGGGGCAGTGGGAAATTCATCTCCCGGGTGGTCGTGCCGAACAGCAGCGGCACGGGCGCCTCGTGTCCCGAGGCGAAGCTCATGAGCGGCACACGCCGGATCACCCAGCCGTCGACGTCCGGGAGCGGATACTGCACGGAACCGCGTGGCAGCGCCGAGAGCTTGGCGAGCAGCGTCCGGGCTGGCATGCGGCGCAACTGGGCGATTCCGGCGGGTCCCGGCTTTGCACCCAACGCCGCAACGAGGTGCGCCCCGGCGCGCTCGGCTTGCGCCAGTGGTGCGACCGGCGGGACGAACGGCGTGCCGCTTTCCTCGATCGCCTTCTGGAACAGTCCGCGCGCGCTCGAGGCCATGAGCAGTCCGGTGTCGGTGCCGCCGGCGGACTGACCGAATACCGTGATGTTGTGCGGATCGCCGCCGAAGCGCGCAATGTTTGCGTGCACCCAGCGCAGCGCGAGAATCTGATCCATCAGGCCATAGTCACCGGAGGCGTGGTGTGCGGACTCGCGGCTGAGCGCCGGATCGGCAAGAAACCCGAAGATGCCGAGCCGGTAATCGAGGGTGACGAGGATGACGCCGTGCTCGACCAGCGTGCCGAAGTTGTACAGCGGCCGTGTGCCAGTGCCGCCGATGTTGGCGCCGCCGTGGATCCAGAACATCACCGGCAATGGCCTCTTCAGCGGCCACCGAGGCACGATCACATTCAGGTACAGGCAGTTCTCGCGGCCCGTGGCCGCAGCGCGCTCGTTCCAGGTGCCGAGCGGGGGTTGTAGGCAGGGCGCGCCGAACTGCGTCGCGCTGCGCACGCCCCGCCAGTGCTTCACCGGCACTGGAGGTTTCCAGCGCAGCGGACCGACGGGCGGTTCGGCATACGGAATGCCGAGGAATTCAGCTCCTCCGCCGGGTCGCGGCCGACCGCGAAGCAGACCGTCTTCGGTGGACACGAGCGGTGCGCGCAAACCGACCGCAGCGTGACCGGGTGAGGCGCAGAGCACACCGTAACTCAGGGCAATGGCCGCGAACATGCGCAGTGGACGCTTCATGCTGAAATCCGCCTGGGACATGCGGCGCATGCCGCAGCGCGGCACTATAGCATGCGCACCCGTTGAACCCCGGCAGGCCGTATCGGTGCGCGGCTACGCGGTTCCCGCCCGAAAGCAGTCTCGATCAACGTGCGGCGACTGTCGGTCTCAAGATGTCTCCCCGCCGAAACGGTAACCGATGCCGACACCGAACAACAGCGGGTCGAGCTGCGCGGCTGAGATTTTAATGCCCCTGTATTTCACGTCCGAGCGGATCATGATCCACTTCAGATCCATATTGAAATACCAGTGCGGCGCCAGGCGATAGTCGAATCCGGCCTGTGCGGCCGGACCGACGCTCGTCGAGTCGAGTTGCAGTGATCCGACGGTCGGGACGGTGAGGTGCACATCGGAGATGAGCGTGAGATTGACGCCGAGGCCGACATAGGGCTGAAAGGCATCTTCGGGCAGAAAATCGTATTTCAACAGCAGCGTCGGTGGGAGATGTTTGAAGGTGCCGAGCACGGTCGGACTGCCGAGCACGCTGTGCCGCAGCGTGACGGTCTGGGACTGTGGGTAGGTGAGCAGCAGTTCGCCGGACCAGTGCGGGGTGAAGAAATACTCGACATCGAGATCCGGGATCCATTTGCCGTTGATGCGGATCGCATCGGCGGGAATTCCGAGCGGACGGTATGCATCGGAGTGATTTTCAGGATCGAGATACACGGCCCGCACCCGGACTTCCCAGCGGCCGTCTTGTGCGCTCGAGGGTCTTGCGGCACTCGCGAGGATCGCGAGCGCCGCGGCGGCGATGAGCATGAATCGGCGCATGAGGATTCCTCCTGGGGATGTCCTGGAGGAATGATGCGTGTGCGCGGATCGTGCCGGAATACGTGCTACTACGTGCCGAACGTCGGGTTGCGCGAGCGATTTTGCCGGCCGACTGCGCAGCGCCGCAGCCGGGGCGGGCAGTCTTGATGTGCCGCGCGGGTTCCCGCGGCTACCTGGGGCTCTGAGCCGGACCGACTGCGGTCATCCGATGCGGTAATCCATGCTGGCGTAGACCGTCTGGCCGGGCGCGCGATAGATGGACGGATCGTAGTGCGATGGCTGTGTGATCGAGATTGGCGGCGCGGTGCCGAACAGGTTGTCGACGCCGGCGGTCACGGTCAGTCGGTGCGTGAACCGATAATCGAGGTATACGTCGTGATACAGAGTCGTGCCGAGATGATTGCGTGAGAGACTTGGGTTACTCAGGTCCGGCTCGGAACACAGACCGAGTGCGGTGTAGCTGTACGGTGTGCCGTTGTAGCGGTCGGTACAGGTTTCGCTCATCGGACCTATGGCCGTGATCTGCCAGCCTGCATCCCAGGGGCCGCGCGTCCATTCGAGCATTGCGGTGCCGTCCCAGCTCGGAATACCGCTCGGGGAACCCGAGCCCAGTTCGACGCCGGCCAGCTCCTGCACCGTCATGCCATGGCTCGTCGCAGTCGCGATGGTGTAGTGGTGGGTCCAGGCGAGGTCGCTGCGCACGCTGAATCGGCCAATTGCCGTCCTCCACGCATACTGCAGTCCGCCGGTCAGCCAGTCGGTGAAGATACTCTGGGCGTTGGTCGCCTGAGTCGAAATGACCAGCAGTTGCCCGTCTGGTGCGCGGTCGATGCCCGCGCAGGACGATGCACTGCCGAGGTCGTAGCAGTCGAGCAAAGTCTGTTGTGCGCTGAGGCGGCTGATCGCGTGGTTGAGTCTGATGCGGTAGTACGCGAGGTTCAACGACAACCCTGGCACGGAACGGGGCGTCCATTTGGCGCTGAACCAGGCGTTCTCGCTGCGTTCGGCCTGTAAGGCGGGATTGCCGACCTTCAAGTTCTGCGCCTGATTGTCCGTCTGGATGTAGCTCGCCGGGATGCCTGCTGCGGCGCACGCTGTTGCGACGCTGGGCGCGACTGCCGCTGCGCTATAGTTGCTGCACGGGTCGCTGAGGGTGGCGGCCGCACCGGGCATGGACTGTCCGAGTTCGCGCAGGTCCGGTGTGCGGAAGCCCTGTGTCCAGCCGGCTTGCAACGACAGATCGGCGCGGGCATCGAAACTGAGGGTGGCTTCGGCGACGTGACCGGTGCCGGTGTCCGAGTAGCGGTAGACGCGCATGCCGGCGCCGAGCGTGAGGGCGTGAACGCCGCCGATGAGCGGCACGATGCTCTGGGCCCACAGGGCATTGCCGGTGTAACCGCCGATGTAAGCCGGGACCTGCAGCATTGGCACGGCGCTGTCGATCCCCTGGCTCGCCGCCGGATCGGGCGTGAAATCTCCGTGCCGCGCCAGATACTGGTAGCCGACGCCGAGCGCGAGCGGACCGCCCGGCAGGTCGAGAAGACTGCGCTGAGCGAGCTTTACGTTCAGCGTCTCGAGCGAATTGGCGATCTGATTGTGTTCGGGAAGGCCAATGAACTGGAGCATTGCCGCGGTCATGCCGCCCGGTCCGCCGAAAAGGTTCAGGGGCGTGCACTGCGGTACCGCAGCGCAGACGGTCGGGCTGCCGAGTGCGAGGGCGAGATTGTTCAGATTGATCCGCCCCTGATTCTGGTTGTCGACGCGACTGGACGACCAGAGATACTGAATATGCCAGCGCCAGGGTGAGCGCTCGCCACGCGCCAGACTGCCGGTGAGTGAGACGGTGGCGCGGTAGGTGTCGGACCGGTCGTGAAACACGACCGGTCCGAGTCCGGTAAACCGTTGCGACAGGGTGAGCAGGTTGGCGTTGGCACCGCTCGCGTCGAGTGCCATTGCGAACGGGTTGTACGGCTGGTTCGCGCTGACGGAGATCGGCAGGCCGGAAGTGCCGAGGGTGATCGTGCTCGGGGCTCCGGACTGGCTCGCGGTGCGCCGGCCGACGAACACGCTCGCATCGGCCCGCACGCCGGCGCCGAGGTCATGAAAACCGCTGACGTAAAAGCCCCACTGCTTCAAGGGCATGATCAGATCGTTGTAGGGCAGGGTGTTGAACGCCTGGCTGGCGCTGAACGGCACGTAACCGCCGCCGGCAGCAGACGAGGCAGTCAGGTTGCACAGGCGCGAGCCGGTGCTCTGCACCGGGCAGAGGCTCGAGTTCGCGTAAGGACCGCTGTTCGGTACGAAGGTGAATTGTCCATACGGCGTGATGGGGCTCTCGCGGGTGGTGCCGCTGCCTGCCAGGGGTGCGCCGGTGAGCTCGCGTGCCGCGCTCGAGACACCGCTCTGGTCCGACCAGCTGAGCAGTGCCATC
>JAKADE010000326.1 GCA_021820785.1 Pseudomonadota bacterium | reverse complement strand
CCTGCAGATCCGGGGTATGACCCGGATTTTCCCACCGGACTTTGATTTCAGGCCGCAGGGCAAAGGCCCGCGTACCCCCGGCGCTGCGCCAGAGATTCCAGTAGAACCCGACGCCGGCGTCCGCGGCAAAATTTGTCTGGTTGGGAACCTGCCCCCCGGGGACATCGTGCACGAACCCGGCGCCGAGGCGCAGATACGGCGAGATCGTCCCGCTGCGATTCAGGACCGCGAGCGCATCGAGCGTCGTACCGTAGATGTTGATCGAGTCCGCCCCGTGCCGCCCGGACAGACGGGTCCCATCGAGATTCAACTCGAGATTGAAATAGCGGTTGAGCTCTCGCCCGAACGCGAGCCCATAGAGCCAGTCGTTCTTCTCGAGGGACCGCTGATAGTTCGGCGAGATACCACCGACCTCGGGGGTGATGTACCAGTGATCCGACTGACCGGCAAACGCCACCGCCGGCATGGCAATGGCGCACAATATCAATGAATTTCTGAGACGCACAACTTCTCTCCTTGATTGTACAGAGTTGTTCTTCGAGGTCTTACGTAGCGCCGCGTGCGACGGAGGCTGCCGATGACCCGAGCTTCTTGCACTGCCCGATCGAGTATGACCCACCGACCATGAACAGCCACTGAAGCGGACATCAGCGCGCCGCTCTTGCGCGCGATGCTCCGCGCTCATCAGTGAACAATCACCGTCATGGCACGGTCAATCCTCGCGCATGCGACGCGCGCATGCGGCAGCGCAAAAGAATGACAAAGCACGCTGGGCGCGCACCTCTCACAAAAGAGGCACCGTCCAGCGATCATGCGGATGATGCGAAGTCCTCAGGCCCCGTCCCCGGGGACGCTCGCCGATGGCCGGTGCGGACTTGCGATCCCGGGCACGACAGTGCGCAAGCGCATCGCGCGTCCAATTCGTCGCCGACATCGTATGGCGCGGACCGCAGATGGGTTTGCGCTCGCGGCAACGCCCCTCGTCACGGGAGCTGCGGGACTTCACGGCCGCTCCATGCGCAGGATGGAACGCCGTGACACTGCGACCGGCCGGCGCGTGTGACCGCCGTCGGCAATGTATCTGCTGATGAGCCTTTGTCATTCCCGCGCGTGACTCAATCAGCACGTCGCGCGAGGGAGCACCACTTCGAAGGCGCCCCCTCTATTCCCTGGCCGGACGTCGTGGGTCAGTTCAGTGCAGCGTGAGCGCTTTGCGTACCGAGGGGTTCGTCAGCAACTGGTTCGCGACACTGACGACCGAGTCCGACAGCACCTGATTGTAATTGTAGAGCTGATACGATCGGCCGAACGTCCTGTTCCTGCCCCAGACGGTGCCTTGCCACAACACCGCACCGCTGCGATTGCGCACCGTCAGCGTGAGCACGATCGACGCGCGGTACAGATTGTGCTCTCTGACGAAGAATTTGTGGACTTGCCCGGAAATGACTCGCTCGGCGTTCGTGCCACCCTCACTGTAGCCCGCCTGAGCGAACAGGCTTTGCAGGTGCTCACTGACGAATTGACCCACCGGACTGACGGTCGTGACGAGGCGGGGTTTGGATTGCTCGACGTTCTCACCGATGAGACTGGGATTCGGCGCCGTGTCCGTGAATGTCTCAAACCGAACCGTCGCCAGTGTACCGATATTGGGTGTGACGCCCAGATTGAGCTGATGGGTCGGCGTCCACGCGAGCGACTGGTTGAGCAAAGGTCTCTCCGGTGCGCAGCCGCCAATCAGGACGAACGCCACGGACGAGGCCAGCAGAACACCCCAGCGGGTCATCGACGAGGATTGGTTCACGGAAGCCTCCCTTCAGGTCATCGTTGTTCGATTTATTGTCATGAACCCTACCACAATGCGCGGTCCGACCAAAATCCTCTGTGGTCGGGTGCCGGCCGTTCAGCCCGCCCTCAGGGTCGCCGACTCTCAATGGCGCCGGTACGCGCCGCAGCAACAGCGGAATCGGCACATGCGACGTCGCCTGCGGCAAACTCGTACATCGAGCTAAATCATTGCCTCACGCGCCGATGCGAATTTCTGACGACACCCCGTTTCGAGATGCTACACGTCCCAGGCGTTGCACATGGTGAGCCATCATTTGAATGAGCCGCGCGCCGCTTTGGGCCACCGATGATCAACATTTCTCGGATTTTTCGACACCCCATCTCGCTCGGCCGAACGCAGCGTGAGTGCTTTGCGTACCAATGGGGTTCGTCAGCATCTGGTTCGCGACACTGCCGACCGAGTCCGACAGCAGCTGATTGTAATTGCAGGGCTGATTTGATCGACCGAACGCCCTGTTCCTGCCCCTGACGGTGCCCTGCCACAACACAGCGCCGCTGCGATTGCGCACCGGATGATGACGGATGACGATGTCGGCTTACCCGACTTCGTGCATCAGATCGCCCTTGCTCCAGTCGAGCACCCAATGAACAGATTTTTGATGACCGCCTCAGCCACCTTCCCGTCTCACCCTCCTGCCGGAGGTGGTCCGCGCGGGTTGCGAGAAATGTATTCCAAGACTGAGCAGTGCGTTCAACGCAGCGTCAATGAGATGCCAGAGATGGGCTGTCAGGAGATTCCATCCATCTCTGCTCGTGCTTTGTTCTCGCCGCCGAATGGGCGCTGCGGGCCATGGTATCAACGCGGCTTCCAGGATGAGCCGTCCTTGGGCAATCGCGCATCCGGGTCATGGACCCGCGCAGTGAATCCGGTCATCGGGGCGAGCTCTGGGAACAGCACCAGACACGTTCCCAATGGATCGCGCACGGAACGATAGAGAATGCCTGGGTGTCCGGCCTCACGCACCAAATCACCGATGATCCAAGTCGGCGGCTCGATGTTCTCGAGGAAGGCCCATTCCTTCCAGTTGCATTGCACCTCGCGCCAGATCTCGGACCAGTGTTCGGGATCGTAGCCCGAGGTGAAATCAACGATGCGCAGCGCAGTCACCAGGAACGTCACTACCGTCGCGGGAGGCAACAATGAAGACTCCGCCTGGTACTCCAGCAGAGCGGTTTCCGGGGTCAGTGCCAGATACCGAGCCTCCACACCCGGCCGATTGAACCGGCCACCGGCCACCGCGGCGCCCGCCCCACTCTCCGCTGCATGCGCCCACCGCGGCGTCAACGCGCGGTAGAACGACGCGTCGGGACCGAGATCGGTGAGAATCATCCCGTCGAACCGGACGAGATCGATTCCAAGTACGAGATGACCGCGTCCACCTTCCCCCGGGAGACCAGCTGTTCCGCTGTGCGATGCGAGAATTCAGGGATCGGGGCATTGCGAAACCAATAGAGCGCCCGCGACCTGTCGGGCTGAACCTCCATCGCCGCCGAGATCACGCGCAATGCGTCCCGCATGAACTTCTGCAGCTTCGCATTGCCGGGCGCCGCACCCACGGTGGCGCGGTGTACGCCGGCCAGATCCGCCAAGTCCTGTTGGCGCAAGCCGAAGGCGGAGGCGAACAGCGTCGGCGAAATGAACGGCTGGCTCGGTTCCTGCAACTCTTGCGTGAAGTCGTGAAAGCCCACGGCAGCGGACATGGTAGGCTCCATCAATTTTCAAGTCTATTTTACGTCGATTTTTTGTCGCCTTCAAGCAGCCGCGGACGTTCTCGCAAGATTGCAACGACGGCAGCCCGCCGATCACGGAATCGACCGCCGCATCGGCGAACTACGGGGTTGGGGGGCGCCGGGCCTCTGGAAGCTCGCCGTGCCTCACACCTCTGAAGCCCGAGGCGCACTGTCCGCCCGCAGGCAGACGCGCGCAGCGATATCCATCTCCCGCCTTTCCGTACGGTGCTCCGTACAGATCGGCCAAGACGGAAACTCGCGCGTAACTAATTGATTGTATGGTGGGTGCTGAGGGGCTCGAACCCCCGACATTCGCCGTGTAAAGGCGACGCTCTACCAGCTGAGCTAAGCACCCGGTGATGGGCCAGGCAAACAAACGTCCCGCCATGCGCGATAGAGCATGGCGGGACGTTCATCTTTGGTCAATGCGCCGGTGGAACCTGCTTGCGACCGTTACGGCGACCCCGACGCACCTCGGCGGCCACGGGCGCTTCGGCGGCCGGTGCCGGCGCAGCGTCGTGCGTGAGCGGCACCGGTTGCTGCGTCAGCGCCAGCGCGAGAACTTCGTCGATCCACTTGACCGGTTTGATCTCGAGATTTCCCTTGATGTTGTCGGGGATCTCCACCAGGTCCTTGCGGTTCTCATCCGGGATCAGCACCGTCTTGATGCCGCCCCGGTGCGCCGCGAGCAGCTTCTCCTTCAGCCCGCCGATCGGCAGCACTTCCCCGCGCAGGGTGATCTCACCGGTCATCGCGACATCCGAGCGCACCGGGATGCGCGTCAGCGCCGAGACCAGCGCGGTGCACATGCCGATACCGGAACTCGGTCCGTCCTTCGGCGTGGCCCCTTCCG
>JAKADE010000325.1 GCA_021820785.1 Pseudomonadota bacterium | reverse complement strand
CGCCGTGACCTGCACCCATCCGCTCGATCGCCCCGTCTGGGCGAGTCTGACCACTCACCATGAGCCGTTCGCGGCCGGCGGGCCGCTCGCCCGGCGCTACCGCGCCGAGTACAACGTGTTCGCCGGCCAGGTGGACGAGTCGCCCGAGGCGCTCGCCGCGCTCGGGGCACTGGTCGGACCCGGCGAGCAGGTCTGCATCGCGCAGGCGATGCCGGTGACGGTGCCGGCGGGGCTGCGAGTGCACAAGAGTCTCCAGGGCGTGCAGCTGACGGCCCCCGCGACGCTCGAAGTGCCCGGGGGCGCCGAGCCGCTGCTCGTGCTGACCGAACGCGACGCGCCGGACATGTTCGCGCTCGCCCGACTCACCGAGCCGGGGCCGTTCGCGCCGCAGACCCACGCCCTCGGCCGCTTCCTCGGCATCCGCATCGACGGGCGGCTCGCCGCCATGGCCGGAGAACGCTTCCGCTTTCCCGGCTACACCGAGGTGAGCGCCGTGTGCACCCATCCGGATTTTCGCGGCCGGGGATTCGCGCGCCGTCTCACCGCCGCGGTCACCGCGGCGATCCACGAGCGCGGCGAGCAGGCGTTCCTGCAGGCCTGGAAGACCAACACGCCGGCGATCACCCTGTATCAGTCGCTCGGCTTCGAGATCCGCGCCGAGATGAATGTGCGCGTGCTGGTCCGCGCGACGCCTGACTGAGCGGCGCCCGCGCCGGGCGGGATCCGGATCAGTCTGCGCCGCTGGTGCGCATCACCGAAACGAGCGACGTCGCGACGTGCGGTCCGCCGTACCAGAACCGCCAGCCGAGCGCCCGACGCTCCACGAGCGTGCCGGGCTGTGCGGCGAGGAAGCGCCGATACGCCCGGCTGTGGCCGATGTCGGCGATCAGGGCCGTGCCGCCCGGTTTGAGCACCCGCAGGATTTCCGCGAGCACCCGCTCGCGCTGCGCTGCGCCGACGATGTTGTGAATGGCCAGACTGCTCGTGACGACATCGAAACTGCAGTCCGGAAACGGCAGTGCCCGCATGTCGGCGGTGAGCAGCGTCACGCGCTCCCGGACGCCTTCGAGTTCGGCGTTGCGCAGCGTCGCCTGTTCGCTGTTGCCCGACTGGTCCTGCGCCGACCACAGGTCGACGCCGACGGCCTGTCCCTGCGCCAGCCGCTGCGCGGCAAGCAGCAGAACCGCGCCCCGGCCGCAGCCGACATCCAGCAGTCGTTCCTCGCCGTGCAGCGCCAGGCCGTCGAGCAGTTCCGACCACACCGCGAACTTGCCCCGCCGGGTGGTCCAGAGATAACTGCATGTCACCAGCAGGAGGACGACGGCGATCGCGGCGAATGCCGCATTGAATGTGTGGTATGCCGTCAGCGCGATGAGGGTTGCGGCGGTGGCGCCGAGCGCAGCGGCCGTCAGGCCGTACAGGACGTGAGGCGCATCGATACCGTAGTGGCCGTGACGTATGGCGGTCATGGGCAGGGTCGTGACGATGCCACGGGGACGGGGAGGGCCTCGAGGGGGCTGCGGCCGTGCCTGCACCCATCATGCAGCCGCACGCGCGGCTCGATGCTCTCGAACCGCATGGCCGACGCGTGAACCGGCGATGCGTTGTGCCCGCGAGTCGACATGACTGCGATGTCCCCCCGGGCGCGATGGTAACTGAAACACAACCGGCGTGCCGCAGGTGAGCTGCGCTATGGTGGCTTGCGGCCGGCCGGGCGAGCGGACGAGAATGCCCCGGCCGCCTCCGGCGGCGGCAGGCAACGGTCCGGCCAGTCACACAGGGGCAGATCATGTCGAGCGTCAAAACAGCGGTTGCAGTCGTGGCGGGACTGGCGGCCGGCGCGAGCGGGCGCAGTGCGGCCGTGGCGCATTCCTTTCAGCTGAAAGATGTTGCCCGCATCGTTACGCTGAGCGACCCGCGGATCTCCCCTGACGGGCGCCAGATCGCCGTGGTGCTGTCCCGGCCCGACGAGAAGACCGACAAGCCCGATCAGCAGATCGATCTGATCGACGTGGCGAGCGGCGCGCTGCGGCCCCTGACGCGCTACCGCAAGGGCGTGCACGCGCCGCGCTGGTCGCCGCACGGGCACCGGCTCGCATTCATCGCGAGCGCGCCTGCGGTGCCTGAGAGCAAGACCGGCAGCGCGGGCAAGCCGCATGCGCAGGTGTTCGTGATGCCCATGGACGGTGGCGATGCGCTGCAGGTGACCCGCGCGCCGCGCGGCGTCCTTTCGTTTGCCTGGAGTCCTGGCGGCGGCCGCATCGCCTACATCGCCAAGAACGAGCCGCCGAACGCCGCGGCGCTGAAGGCGCACGACAACGTGTTTCGCGTCACCGACAACAACTTCATGGTGCACCGGGCCGCGGCCCGCGCCGAGTTGTGGGTCGTACCGAGCGCCGGTGGCGCGGCGCGACGCCTGACCGACGGCGCGTTCAGTCTCGACACCGACCAGCAGGACCCGCAGCCGGCGCCGGCCTGGAGTCCGCACGGCCACTCGATCGCGTTCGCGCGCTTCCCGGACCCGTTCTGGGCACTGTCCTTCAAGTCCGTCATCGACACCGTTGCGGCCACCGGCGGCGAGCCGGCACCGCTCGTGGCGCTTCAGGGTTCGATTCTGGCGCACTACGCACCGGCCGGCGGCGCCCTTGCGTTCATGCGGCCGCGCAACGGCGATGAGAACAACGGCACGGCCGTCTACGTTGCGGTCGGCGGAAAGACCTTCGATGCGACGCATGCGCTGGCTCGCAACGTCGACACGTACGCGTGGATGCCGGGCGGGCGCAGCTTGCTGCTCACCGGCGAGGACGGCACGCGCTCGGTGCTGTGGCGCCAGCCGCTGCACGGCCCGGCCCGCCGGCTCGACCTCGGTGGCGTCGACATCGTCAGTCCGCCGAGTGTGGCCAGGACCGGTGCGATAGCGTTCATCGGCCGCACGGCGACGCACGCCGATGAGCTCTACGTGATGACCTCGAGCGCCGCGGCCCCGCGGCGGCTGACCGACGTGAACGGCTTTCTCGACGCGCTCGTACTGGGGCGCAGCACGACCGTGCGCTGGCGGGGTCCGGGTGGCTTTCACGAGGACGGCGTGCTCACGTATCCGCCGCAAGAGCAGCCGGCGCACCGCGATCCGCTCGTGCTGCTGATCCATGGCGGACCAGAGGGCGCCTCGACCTCGGCGTTCTCCTCGCTCGCGCAGCTGTTGGCGGCGCAGGGCTTTCTGGTGTTTCAGCCCAACTACCGCGGTAGCACCAATCTCGGTGATGCTTACCAGCATGCGATCTTCCGCGACACCGGCGCGGGGCCGGGCCGGGATGTGATGGCCGGGCTCGCTGCCGTCGAGCGGCTCGGCATCGTCGATCGGCGGCGCATCGGTGTCAGTGGCTGGTCGTACGGCGGCTACATGACCGACTGGCTGACGAGTCATTATCCGCGGGTGTGGCGCGCGGCCGTTGCGGGTGCGGCCCTGAACGACTGGGTGATGGACTACACCATCGCGTACTACCAGCAGGGCGATGAATACTTCTTCGGCGGCTCGCCCTGGACGGCCAGGGACTACCGCATCTGGCGCGCGCAGTCGCCGATCACCTACGCCCGTCGGGTCAAGGCCCCGACGCTCATCATGGGCGACGTGTTCGATCCGAACGTGCCGCTGGTCAACAGCTACGAGTGGTATCACGCGCTGCGCGACAACGGGGTCACGGTCAGGTTCTACGCCTACCCGGCGCACACCCATTTCCCGTCGGACATCGACCGGCAGATGGACGTGATGCGCCGCTGGGTCGACTGGATGCGGCGGTACCTGAAGTGAGCCGGAACGGGAGGGACTCCCAGCCGCTGCGCACCGTCGCGATGGCCGACGCCGCGGAGCTGGCACGGCTGTCCGCGCAGCTCGGCTATCCGTGCGCTGCCGATGCGATGCGCCAGCGCCTCGAGCGGCTCGCGGCGCGCACCGATCATGCCGTTTTCGTGGCCACCACAGGCGACGGCGCTTCGCTCGCCGGCTGGGTCCACGTGGGTGCCGGTCTGTGGCTCGAGTCCGGCGAGTGCGCGGAGATCCTCGGGCTGGTGGTCGATGCGGCGGCACGCCGCAGCGGTGTCGGCCGCCGCCTCGCCGCGGCCGCCGAGCGCTGGAGCCGCGCGGCGGGATTCGAGCAGATCGTGGTGCGCTCGAACGCGGTACGCCCCGAGGCGCATGCCTTCTACCCGTCGCTCGGATACGCCCTGCAGAAGACCCAGCGGGTGTACGGCAAGGCGCTCACGCCATGAGCCGCGGGCGCGGTGCGCGGGTGCCCTAGGGGAAAGCCACACTTTCGGGGGCGCGACGGGACGGACTACCGTGGTGCGGTCGGGTCCTGACCCCCGGGGGCGCCCATGCACACCAGACCATCGGCGGTGCGGCCGGGCCGCGCGGCGGCCGGCCAGGCGGACGGGCGGC
>JAKADE010000324.1 GCA_021820785.1 Pseudomonadota bacterium | reverse complement strand
CCGCCCGTCCGGATATCGTCCTGCCGGGAAAACCGGACCGGTTCGATTACGTGACGATTGACCCCAAGCGGCGCCGGCTCTTCATCGCGCACCTCGGTTCTGGGATGGTCACGATATTTGACCTCAGGCGCGAACGGGTGATTGGCAACGTGACGGACGTTCCGGGCGTGCATGGGGTACTAGCGGTTCCGTCGCTAGATGAGGTCTTTGCGACCGCTACTGATCGCAACGAGCTCGACGTGATCTCCGAGTCGACCGGCAAGATCCTCGCCCACGCGCCCGCGGGTGTTTATCCGGACGGTATGGCCTATGCGCCGGATGTGCACAAATTGTTCATTTCTGACGAGGCGGGTCAGACCGAAACCGTCATCGATACGCGCGACAACCGGCGTATCGCCACAATCCCCATGGGCGGGGAGGTGGGCAATTCCCAGTACGATCCGGTCACGGGGCGGATCCTGGTTGACGTGCAGACGCGTGATGAGATCGTCGCGATCGATCCAGGCACCGACCGGATCGTGGGCCGGTATCCCCTTACGAGCCGGTGCAACGATGATCACAGCCTGCTGCTCGATGCGCCCGCACGACTCGGGTTCGTGGCCTGCGACGGCAACGCCAAGCTGCTGTTGGTGGACCTGCGGAGCATGCGGGTCTTATCGATCCACGAGGTAGGTCGCAGTCCGGACGTGCTCGCCTTCGATCCCGGTCTCCAGCGGCTCTACGTCGCGAGTGAGAGCGGCGTGGTGACGGTGTTTGCCCTACAAGACAGACGCCTACACCTGGTCGGTCGGGGTTTTCTCGCCTACGAGGCGCATTCGGTCGCCGTGGATCCGAGGACGCATCTCGTTTATTTCCCGCTGCAGGACGTCAACGGACGCGCGGTCCTGCGCATCATGGCGCCTGCCAATTGAACGGCGTCCGACCGATCGAGTTCGGGCGCGAAATCGTCCCGCGCCCGCAATCCACCCGACACCTCGCTCCAATGATCCCTGGAAGCGGAGAGGCGCGATGAGTGTAGTGCGGACAGCGCTGCGGCGACCGTACACGGTCCTCGTCCTCGTGCTCGGCATCGTGGCCGCGGCTCTGCTCGCCGTGCGGCGGATGCCGGCGGACGTCTTCCCGCCCCTCGGGGTGCCGACCATCTATGTAGCCCAACCCTATGCGGGCATGGACGCCTCGCAGATGGAGGGTTTCCTCACCTATTACTACGAGTTCCACTTCCTCTACATCACTGGTATCCGCTACGTCGAGACGAAGTCGATCGAAGGCGCGGCCCTGATCAAGCTGCAGTTTTACCCCGGGACCAACATGTCCCGCGCGATGGCGGAGACCGTACAGTATGCCAACCGCGCACACGCTTTCATGCCCCCGGGTACGGTGCCACCGTTCATCTTGCGCTTTGATGCGGGCAGCGTGCCGGTGGGCGATCTTGTCTTCTCGAGCGCAACCCGTAGCGTCGGACAGATCCAGGATCTCGCGCTCAACACGGTGCGACCGCTTTTTGCAGCGCTGCCCGGGGTTTCGGCTCCGCCGCCTTTCGGCGGCAGCGCTCGCAGCATCTTGATCTCCTTGAATCCGGCGAAGCTTCAGGCTTACCGGGTCTCCCCGGAGCAGGTCGTTCGCGCCATTGCCGCGGCCGAAACCATCAGCCCCTCGGGCAATATCGATCTCGGCAGCCGGTATCCGATCGTTCACGTCAATTCCATCGTCAAGAATGTAACAGCGCTGGGTGCCGTTCCCATCCATACGGGTACTTTCCCGACCGTTTTCGTCCGCAACCTCGGCCACGTGTCCGACGGCTCCGACATCACGACCAGCGTGGCGCTCGTTGACGGCAGGCCAACAGTCTACATTCCGGTGACCAAGCGGCCCGGTGCCTCGACGCTCTCGGTGGTCGATGAAGTAAAGGCCAATTTGTCGAAGTTCCAGGCGGCACTGCCGAGCGACGTGCGCGTGAGTTACGCAATGGATCAATCGCCGATCGTCACCCGTGCGATTACAAGTCTCATGATGGAAGGTGCGCTCGGAGCGCTTCTCGCTGGTGCGATGGTGCTGCTGTTCCTGCGCGACTGGCGCAGCGCTCTGATCGTTGTCATCAACATTCCCGTGTCGCTCCTCGCCGCGGTATTCGCGCTGTGGGTCTCCGGAGAGAGCATCAATCTGATGACACTCGGGGGCCTCGTACTCGCCGTCGGGATCCTGGTCGACCAGTCGACGGTGGTCATCGAGAACATTCACACGCATCTGGTCCGTCACGAGGACCTGCCGAGAGCGGTGCTCGATGCGACGCACGAGGTAGTCATGCCGCTCCTGATCGCGATGTTTTGCGTGGTCGCGGTGTTTCTGCCTTCGTTTGCGATGCAGGGCGCGGCGCGCGCGCTGTTCGTGCCGCTCTCCCTCGCGGTCGGCTTTTCGATGATCGCGTCCTACCTGCTTGCGAACTCACTCGTGCCCATCTTCTCGGTCTGGTGGCTGCGGCTGCACAGGCGAGGGGGGGAGGGCGGAGCAGGGGACCCGCGGTTATTCTCCGGCTTTCAGAGCCAGTATCAGAGGCGGATCGAGCCGCTGGTCAGACACCGCGTGCCCGTATTGCTCGGGTACCTCGCCGTATGCGCCGCCGGCATAGGACTCTTGGTTCCGCACCTCGGCACGGACATCTTTCCGCGCGTCGAAGGCGGTCAGATGCAGATGCGAGTACGCATGCCGGCGGGTACGCGGCTCAGCCTCACGGTATCCGCCATGCAGCGGATATTGAAGCTGATCGCGTCACAGGCGGGGCCGAAGGCGATCCGGACCACGGTGGGACTTGCGGGTGTCCCCGACTCGCCCTATCCGATCAGCTTCATCTATCAATGGAACAGCGGACCACAGGACGGGGTGTTGCAGGTCCAGTTCAGGCGCTCGGTGCACCTCGACATGAGTGCGTTCCGGGACCGGTTGCGTGCGCTCATCGCGAAGGAAATGCCGCAGGTGCAAGTGTCCTTCGAGCCTGCGGATATTGTCAGCCGAGTCATGAGCTTTGGGGCCTCGACCCCCATCAAGGTGGGCGTAATCGGGGCTCACCTCAAGACCGACCACGCCTATGCGGAGCGTATCCGCGCGAAGCTCGCGACGCTTCCTCAGCTTCGGGACGTGCAGCTCGGGGCGCAGCTCAATTATCCGGCGGTAGATGTTCGCGTCAATCGCGAGCAAGCGGGTCTTCTCGGCGTCACCGAAAACCAGGTGATCCAATCGCTGACGCCGGCGACCGCTTCGAGCCGCTTCACGGAACCTGTCTATTGGGCAGCGCCAAACGGAGTCGCATACCAAGTGCAGGTCGAGAGCCCTCCGCACCGGATCACTTCCCTCGAAGACGTCCGCAACGTACCGATCGCGACGAGCGATGGTGACCCGACGCTGTTGCGCGACGTGGCGAGCGTGCATCAAGGCACGACCGTTGGCGAATACGACGATTTCAACAGTCAGCACTACGTTTCCGTCAGCGCCAACATCGAGGGAACGAGTCTCGGCAGCGCGTCCGCCGATGTCACCCGAGCGCTCACCTCGCTCGGCAAGCCGCCAGCCGGAGTGACCGTGGCGGTTCGCGGTGAGGTGCGGGCGATGGGACGGCTGCTCGGCGCCCTGCGCGGTGCCCTGATACTTGCCGTGTTCGTGATTTTCTTGCTGCTTGTGGCCAACTTTCAGTCCTGGGAGCTCGCAGTGGCCGCGATCGCGAGCGTGCCAGCGGTCGTTCTCGGCATCGCCTTGATGTTGTGGCTCACGCATACGACGCTCAATCTCGAGTCGTTCATCGGCGCCATCATGGCTGTGGGAGTGGCGATCGCCAACGCCGTCTTGCTCGTGACTTTTGCCGAGCGCGCGAGATTGACCGGGCAGAGCGCTGCCGAAGCGGCGGTGGGCGGGGCCGTGAGCCGCTTGCGTCCGATCCTCATGACCAGCCTCGCGATGATCGCCGGGATGCTGCCGATGGCAGCCGGCTGGGGCGAGAGCGGCCAGCAGACCGCCCCGCTCGGGCGGGCGCTGATCGGAGGACTGCTCCTCGCCACGATCGCGACGCTGTCAGTCCTGCCATCGATTTACGCCATTATTCGCGGGCGGGCGGGGCGGCGCTCGCCGTCGCTCGACCCCGACGATCCCGTGCACATCGCTGCGGAGCATCAATGAAAGTGATCGAAGTGCGCAACGCCTCTCAAGGGCGATCGGGCGGCCCCACGTCGTGGGCGCCGCGTGCGAAATGTCTGCTCTTTGCGGTCATCGCCGCAGCCGGGTCAGGCAGCGGGCTTGCGGCTGCTGCCACCGCCAGGGGATCTTCGGAGGCTGCCCGGAGGATTGCTCCGCCCATCGTGCTGCCGGCCCGCGTGGTGGCCTTCAAGTCCGCAGTGATCATGACGAAGGTGGCCGGGTACGTTCAGAGCATCCCGGTCGACAAGGGCGACAGG
>JAKADE010000323.1 GCA_021820785.1 Pseudomonadota bacterium | reverse complement strand
CCGCCAGCCGGTACAGGTTGGGCAGCTCCTTCGGCCCGTACAGGTTGAAATGGGCATTGGCCCAGGCGCCGGCCGGCCGATACTTGCCCATGTCCTCATCGAACGTCTTGTTCTCGCGCAGGATGAACACGACGTAGTGGATGTGGCGGCGCACGAACGCCGCAGCATGCGCATTGCTCTGCGCGAGCGCGGCCCGCTGCGCCGGCAGAAAGCCGTCGTTCGAGAGGCTCTCGTGCGTCCAGGCCGCGAGGTGGCGTGAGAGGCCCTGCAGCGGCACTTTCTGCAGCAGACCGTGCATCATGTTGCCGATGTACTGCCACTGCAGATTCGGTCCGGTCCCGAAACCCTTCGCCGCGACCACGTAGAGCGTCTGGTGCGAGATGCTCAGTGCGCTTGGATACCAGCCGGTCGGGATGAGCCCGAGCCGCCGACCGGTGGCGAGCTCATACACCGCGACGTCGTCGTTGCCGGCATTGGCGACGAACAGTCTGCCGCCCGCCACCGCCAGCGCATCGGGGTAGCTGCCGGGCGGTGCGCCCGCATAGGGGCTGTCGTTGATGGCACGGTCGGCGCGCAGCGTGCGGGAGTTGACCTCGACGATCTGGTCATTGTTGGCATTGGCGACCCACACCTCGGGCCCGCCGGGGACCGCCGCCATGGCCGTCGGATGCACCCCGGCGGCCACGGTGTGCGGGCCGACCTTCGGGCCGGTCGGCACCACGCCGAGCACCTTCAGGGTGCGCCGGCTGAGAATCGTCACGCCGCTTCCGGCCCAGTCGCTCACGGCGAGGCGTCGCCCGCCATCGGCCAGCACGACCTCGAACGGATACGGTCCGACGTTGACGTAGCGTGTCCGGCCGGTGCGCAGGTCGATCCTCGCCAGGCTGTTGGCGAGCATGCCGGTCACATAGAGATGTGCCCCGTGCGGCCCGACGGCCACCGAGTCCGGATAGAAGAGATAGGGCTTGCGGCTGTGCTCACCCTGGTACGTGTACGGATACTGCGTGTGCGGGAACGCCTGCCATTGCAGCGGATATTCGCGCACCACGCGCACTGCGCCGTGATGCAACTGCAGCGCCAGCACCCGGTCTGAGGCCCCGCCGGTGGCGTACACGATGCCGTGGGCGCCCGCGGCAAGTCCCTGAAACAGGTCCCGATGCGATACGACGGAGGTGGCGACCGGGTGCGGATTGCGCTCCGCCCGTTCGGCCGCGAGCGCCTGCGCCGCACGGGTCTTGGCCGGCTCGTTCGTGCTGTAGACAGTGCCGGCCGCCCCGGCATGCCGGGGGTTGACCGCGATGGCCGTACCGCCTCCGAATGCCTGCACGCTGGGCTTTTGCGGTGCGGCGGCGGAAAACGCCGCAAGGCGCGCTTCGCGGTGCAGCTGCGGGCTGTACCAGGTGACCGTCTGGAAGGGCGTCGAGCCGTTGGCGAGCACCAGCACGTGTGCGCCGGTACGGAGCACCTTGGTGGGGAAATTCGGCGTGCTGACCAGCGTCCCTACCGGTGACACCCGGCGCCAGGTCGGCAGCACCCCGATGTAGCGGGCGCGGTTGGCGGCCGTAACGGTCACGGGTGCCGCCACGAAATCTTGTGGACTTCCCGGAACCGCCGCCGCCAGGACCGGCAGGCACAGGCCCAGCAGCACCGCGAGCAGCCCGGTTCGGCTGCGGGACGTCGTGATCTTCATCTCTGGCATCGTGTCCTCTCTCCAGTAGGAACCCGTCTGCGCCCCCGCCCGCGGCGGGGGCGGCGACCATGCGCGGGAACAGCCGGCGCAGCGCGAGGGTACTGACGATAAATGACAGGCCGATGACCGGCCAGCCCCGTCTCTCCGGCCGCTCAGCGGCCGAACGCGACCAGAAACTCGATGACCCGGTGGACGAAGGCGTAGAGCGGGACGGCGAGCAGCGGCGCCAGCAGCGCGGAGGTCGCGACACGCCGGCCGGGGAACGCCGGGGCGCTGCCCGCCGGCGGCGCCAGCAGGCGCTTGATCCGCTGTTCGAGCCCGTCGACCGGCCCGTCGGGGCGAGCGCTGCGCGCCGAGCGCGGACCGGCGATCGCCAGGCGCGCGACCTTGATCAGAGCGGACGCGAGGGCCAAACGCTTGTGCGGATCGGCACCGCTCGCACGCTCATCCGCCTCGATCTCGGTGGCCGCCTGCCACTGGGCGTTCAATGCCCGGCCCGCGGGCAACCAGGCGAGCACGTCCGGTACAGCGAGCAACGCGAGCCGCTTCAGGTTGTCCCGGGCGTCGATATGCGCGGCCTCGTGCGCCAGGACCTGGCGGAACTCCTCGCCGTCGCAGGCAACCGCGACGCACTGTGCCGCCACGATGCGCTGCCGCCAGCCGCCGACCACTGCCACCACCGGTTCGGACAGATTCACCAGGCTGACCTGTGCGCGGTCTTCGAACGCCTCCGTCCGCAGCGGCGGAGCGCTATGCACCCAGGCCCGGGCCGCCCGCCCGGCACGCCACGCCCGGCGGATTCCGTCGAACATCACGAGTAACGCCAGCCCCGCCGCCAGCACCAGCAGCGGTCCGGGCTTATCGTCGGCATGGGCCGGCTCATAAAGAAGGAATGCCGGCAGCACGACGGTGAGCACCGCGAGCGCCGAGCCCGCCGCCGGCAGCAGCCGCAGGGCGAGCAGCGCATCGGCACGCTTCAGCGATACGAATCCCCCGGCCCGCCAGAGCGCGGCCACGGCCAGCGACAGCACCAGACTGGCAAGGCCGTAGCTCGCCAGCAGCACCAGCACGAGGGTGGTCGGAAAGCTCATGTGCCCGGTCCCTGCAGCCGCAGCCGCTCCGCATGCACCAGCGCCTCGAGTTCATCGAGCAGTTCGGCGTCGGCGTGGCCGACCGCCTGCACGAGCGTGGACAGCAGCACCGAACTGTCGCGGCAGGCGCTGAGCAGATCGATGACCTGCCCGGACATCATCTGACCGAGCAATTCATCGCGCGTGCAGCGGGGTTCATACCCGAAGGCCCGCCCGAGCCGGCAGCGTCGCAGCACCCCCTTGCGATACAGACGATCGAGCGTCGTCATGAGGGTCGTATAGGCCAGTTGCGGAAAGGACGCGTGCACATGGCGCACCGTTGCAGCCCGCCCCCGCTCCCACAGCACTGCGAGCACCCGGCGCTCGAGTGGCCCCAGTTCGACTCGATCCTCCACGCAACCCCCTGCCCCGTACCGCCGCGGCATCGCGCCGCACTCGAAGCCTCGCAAGTTCCCAGGCAATCTGCAATGTCCGCCCTCGTACTGCACGCCGGACACCCAGGGGCGCTCGAGCGCAGCCGTTTCCATCGGCACGGGCAGCCGCGAGGAGCGCCAGGGCCGCGCAGACCGGGCCCGCGCTGAGCCATCGGGGGTCACTCAATCGCCCGCACCATGCGGCGTTCGGCACACCCCCCCGGGCGATGAATTTCCCGCTGCCGCTGAGCGTCGCAAGCGCAAGCATCCGCCGTGCGGCCGGATCGCTGGCGCCGCAGATGCCCGCACGTTACGGATTCGCACACCGCGGACGGGGCCAGCGCGATCCGAAGTACGGCAGCGCGATCGACCCGCAGCCCGCCGATGACACGTTCCGCTCCCCGGCGGCGCGGGAGGCACGCTGGCACGTCGCCGCGCCCCCCTCTTGAACATGAATTCGATCATCCGCTCCCGGGGGCATGCATTCGCGGTCCACTCCGCGCAGCTTCCGTATGTATTCGGGGATTTTCCTTCCCGCGTATTCGACACCGCCCGCGTCGGCGCGCAAGATCCGCCGCCCTTTCAAGTGTCGGCCACACGGGGCGATGCGTCGGGGTGTCGGCGAACGGTCGGTCCGCCTACGCGAGACCCATCCGCCGCGTGCAATGCCGGCTGCTCCGCCGCGTCGTACTGGCGCGCCTGAAGACCTCGCACAGATTGAATGTGTCGGGCCGCTGAGCACCGACGCGCCGCGCCGGCTCAGCCGCTCCTGCGCAGGCGCCTCAGACGAAAGTCGCTCATGATTTCCTGTGCAGCGTTATGGCCCGGCGCTCCGGTGACACCACCTCCGGGATGCGTCCCCGATCCGCACAGGTACAGCCCGCGCAACGGCCCGCGATAATTCCCATACCCGAGCATCGGGCGCGCGGAGAACATCTGGTCGAGCTGCAGTCGGCCGTGGAAGATGTCCCCGCCGATCAACCCGAACGTGCGCTCCAGATCCAGAGGGCTCATGATCTGCCGCCCGAGCACTGACCGTCTGAAGTTCGGGGCATGCTGATTCACCGTCTCGATCATCAGGTCGGCAACCTGCTCGCGGTGATCGTCCCAGGAAGCGCCACCCGGCAATTCGGGCGCGACGTGCTGACAGAACAGGCTCGCGACATGCATTCCGGGTGGAGCAAGCGAATCGTCGAGCGCCGATGGGATCACCATCTCGACGATGGGCTTGCGCGACCAGCCGCC
>JAKADE010000322.1 GCA_021820785.1 Pseudomonadota bacterium | reverse complement strand
GATCTGAAGGAGCGGATCAGGAAGCTGATGATGGGGCCGACTTTCCAAGGCGACGGCACGGTTGTGGTGGTGTTGTAGGCAGGTCGAAACGAAAACGTCGGGTTCGGCAACTCCGCCGCGGTGAGCTCGCCCGCCTTCGCCTCGGCCAATCGGGCGATGGCGACCGGCATGTCCGGCCGCTCATAAGTCGCCACCAGGGTCAGCGTTTCGAGATTCCACCGCAGTGAGCCCGCGCTGTGCTCCTCGATCGCGAGAAAGCGAAGCAGTCGCAGATCGTGGAGATTTCGCTCTGTCAGCGCGCGCGCACTGGCCTCGGGATTTAGCGGTCGGGCCCGATAGGTAGCGCAGCTCGCGAGCGGCAAAGCGACCAGAACAGCCAGGACCGTCGCAGCCCGGCGTGCAATCTCTTTCATGCGCAGGAGAGCGTACGGCCACGCTGATGACGTGGAGCTGACACTGAGATTACGATTTCGTAAGCTGGACGGGTGCGGCGCCGCCCGCTGAGGGCAGGACGAGTTGCACGCGGGTCCCCTCACCCACGACGCTATGGATCTCCAACCGTCCGCCGTGGCGGGTCACGATGCTCTTCACCACCGCCAGACCCAGGCCCGCATTCTGCTGCGAGCCGGTCCGGGACGGCTCGATCCGGTAGAACCGCTCGACGACATGCGGCAGATGTTCCGGCGCGATTCCGCAACCTGTGTCCGTTACGGTCACCCGAACATCCTGTCCGTTCGCGCTTGCTGCAAGCTCGACCGAGCCGCCCGCTGGCGTATGAGCAACCGCATTCGAGATCAGATTGCCGATAGCCTGCTGGAACAGCGTTCGGTCGAGCTCCGCACGGACTCCAGGCGCATCCACGACTCGAAGATCTACACCTCGTTCGCCTGCGGCCGCGCCGTAGAATTCCACGACCTTGGCAAGTTCCTCACCGAGGTCGACGGGCTCGCGCTGCAAGGCATCGGCGGCGGTGTCCGCGCGTGCCAGAAAGAGGAGGGTGCGGATCAAGCGCGCGATGCGGGTGCACTCCTCGAAGCACGAACCCAGCACATCGCGATACTCATCCGCCGAGCGCACCTTCCCCAGCGCCACCTCGATTTCGCCGCGCAGGTTATTGATCGGAGTACGCAGTTCATGCGCGACGTCGTCGGAAAACTGCGAGATGTGTGCGAAAGACTGCTCGAGGCGGTCGAGCATGCTGTTGAAGGTATCTGCCAGGCCCCGCAGTTCCTCCGGCAGTCCGTCGGTTGCGATCCGCTCATGTAACGTCGTGGCGCGGATACGCTCAGCGGTCTGAGTGATCCCTTTGATGGGTCGCATTCCGCCTCGGGCAATGAGATAGCCCACCACGGCGCAGAGCACGAGGGACACCCCGAGCACCAACCATAATCGCTCTCGGTACCGAGCCAGGAGGAATTCGTCATGTGCCCGGTCCATGGCTACCTGAAGGAATCTCGGTTGCGCACCGGCAATGGGCGCGATCAGCGTCAAAAAGGGCTCACCCTGCCGGGAGAGCACTTGGCGGCTCGCGCTGCCACTTAAGGGGAGTGCCGCAAGCTGCGCCTTCGAGGGCGCAGGCAACTGCCTCGAAAGGCCCGGGGTCTGCATCAACACTCGCCCGTTCGAACCCAAGACCCGCACGTAGATGTCCGGCCGGTGTCTGTGCATTTGTTGCTCCCCGCGAGGCGATAGAGCAGCATGCGAGACGCTTGTGGCACTCAGCAAAAGCGATGCGTTCTCGAGATTATCCCTCAGATCGTGCACATCCTCCTGATACATGCCGTTGACGAGAACCCAATAGAGCAATCCAGTCGCGACGATGATCAACGCGAAAGCAGAGAGCACGTACCACGCGGCCATGCGCAGGGCGATCGACGGCGGCCGCTGCCTGGCTCCCCGTCCGAGCACACCGCTCTCAGATGCGCTTTTCGAGGACATACCCGACGCCACGCACCGTATGGATGAGCTTCGCCTCGAACGGTTCGTCCACCTTGGAGCGCAGCCGCCGCATGTGGACCTCCACGAGATTGGAATCGCTATCGAAGTTGATGTCCCACACCTGCTCGGCGATCAGCGTACGCGAGAGGATCTCACCGCAACGCTGCAGGAGAAAGGACAGCAGCTGGAATTCCTTGGGCGTGAGGTCCAGGGCCCGACCGGCCCGTTGCGCCCGATGACGGGCAAGATCGACCTCCAAGTCCTCCAACCGAAGCACCGTCGATTGCCTCACGGGCCCGCGACGCAACAGCGATCGGATCCGGGCCAGCAGTTCCGAGAACGCAAAGGGCTTCACGAGGTAATCGTCCGCACCGAGCTCGAAGCCTTTCACACGGTCGCGGACCGCATCGCGAGCCGTGAGGAACAGTACCGGCGTTTCGATCCCGCGCCGCCGTAACTCGGTCACGACATTCCAGCCGTCGCGGCCCGGCAGGAGCACGTCGAGAACGATCAGATCGTAGGGCTGGGTTTCCGCGAGGTTGCTGCCGTCCTCTCCGGTTTCAGCGACATCAATGACGAAACCGTTCTCTTCGAGCCCTCGTTTCAAATAGGCGGACGTTTTGGGCTCGTCTTCTACGATCAGTATCTTCATGCCATCAGGCCGAGTGGGGATGCTGTCTCCGCTGAGGAAATTCCACGATTGCCGCTTGAACCAAATCGCCCGACCGAAGACATGTTGAGAGAGTACTGCCGCACCATGGCGCGCAGCGGTCGTCACATTTCATCGCGTATCGTCCGCACTCGGGGGAATCTTCGGCGCACGACGCAGATAGGTGAGCATATCTCTCGGCTTTGCCGACCCTGCACGCACTTGCAAGAACTCCCGAGCAGTGCGCAGACTGCCTACCTTTTCCGCTACAGCCGCCGCGATAAACTGGTTCAGAGAGACGCCGTCGCTTGCCGCAAGCTCGGCGGCCGCCTTCTTGATGGAGGTCGGCAACTTCAAGGGATACGTGCTCTTGCTCATGGTTCGATACTCTTCAGTAGAACTCCAGGTGTCAGGATCGCGATGCGCAGCTCTCGAAAGGCCAGTGCGAAATCCTTGGTGTTGTGCGTGACGATCGCTTCGGCGCGACCATTCACGGCACACTCAAGAACCAGCTCGTCGTCGGGATCGGCAAGCAGCGGCCGCCAGAGGAAGTGAACATCGACGGGTTCAGCGGCACTCGCAAAGGCGGCCAGGAATCCCGTAACGTCCGCTTCGCTCATGCCCGTCGCGAGACGTTGCTCTGGGCGCTTCAGAACCTCCTCATATTCAAGGAACAGCGCGGTAGTCACTAGGGGAATAACACGTTGCTCTGCGACCAGTTCCAGCAACCGGTTGCTCGCCCCGAGCCGACTACGCAATCCCGCCACGACCACAGAGCTGTCAAGAACGACGCGGCGCGAATTCATATGTCACATCCTATACGATGTGACATCTTAAAGGGAGCCTAAGCGTAGCTAATCCGCGTGTCGCCAACTGGATGAGCAGACAGCGCGGGACCGTAACTTGTTGATTAAGAAGGACTGGTGGCCAGGGGCGGAATCGAACCACCGACACGCGGATTTTCAGCTGGGGACCGACCATACACGGGCTTATGAATCAATCACTTGCAGCGCTTGCCCTGCCCAAAACCCGCCTGTCCCCGGCACATTCCTGGCACACCCAATCTCAGCTCGACACATTCCTGGCACATCACCTCGTCGCAGGGGCCGGCATGCATGTTTTGGGCTTGGGAGCACTTGCACGAAACTTAAATAATATTTAACTTTCGCGTATGCGCTCAGACCACCCGACGGAGCCGACTTGGCAGGCACTATACGACATCGCCGCCGCCCAAGAAGGCCTCTTCACCACCAAGCAAGCCGCGGCCGCCGGCTATTCGCCCCCGCTGCTCGCACATCACCAGAAGTCCGGGCGCATCGCTCGGATACGTCGCGGGATCTACCGCCTCGTCCACTTCCCATCCGGCGAGCAGGAAGAACTCGTCACAGCATGGCTGTGGTCTGACTCTCAGGGCGTGCTCTCCCACCAGACGGCGCTTTCACTGCACGGGCTATCGGATGTTCTGCCCGCCCAGATCCATCTCACGCTGCCTCTAAGCTGGCGACGCCGACGCTTTCGCGTGCCGCGAGGCTTTGTCCTGCACCACGCTGACGTGCCGCCTAGTGAGCGAGCATGGGTCGGCGCGGTGCCGGTGACCTCCGTGCGCAGAACACTCGACGACTGCGCCGTCGAAGGTCTTTCTCCTGACCTGCTCCGCCAAGGCGCCAAGCAGGCGCTTGCACGCGGCCTCGTGACGAGAGCAGAAATGGGCGCGATACAGAAAGCACTCAAGGCCTTCGGCGGGCTCAGAAGATAACCGTGCAGTCATACGCCTCGCCTCAAGCGTTCAAGCAGGCCCTGGAGCAGCGCCTGAAGAGCTCATCAAGCAGCGGCGTCGACTTCGGGCGCCGACGA
>JAKADE010000321.1 GCA_021820785.1 Pseudomonadota bacterium | reverse complement strand
TCGTGTGTGCCGCTCCGTCCCGGTCGATGACGACGAGGGCATTGCTGCTGATGATCGTGACCCAGAGGTTGCCCCGCGCATCGAAGGTGATGCCGTCCGGGAGCGCACCGCGACCGAGGGTCTCGGGGCCGACGCCTTCCTTTGCGCCGAGTGTTCCATCCGGGCGGATCGCGAAACGACTGATCCGCCCGCCGAGCGTCTCGACCGCGTAGAGGAATCGGCCGTCGGGGGAGATCTTTACTTCGTTGGTGAGATCGAGTCCGTCGGCCACGATTTCGGCGCGACCGTCCTGATCGAGCCGCACGATGTAGCCGTCGCGGAGCGGAGCCGCGAAGGCGGCGAGCCACGGCAGGTGGCGCGTCATCACCGAAACCCAGATGCGCTGCGCCCCGTCGGCGCAGGCGTAGTTGACGGTGCCGAGAGCCGCCCCATCGAGGCTCGCCAGCAGCGTACGCGTCTGTCCGTCCGGACCGATCGCATGCACTCGGCCGTCGGCGAGCCCGGCCACCACG
Organism: Pseudomonadota bacterium; assembly: GCA_021820785.1. The sequence goes on along the minus strand of JAKADE010000321.1, from coordinate 3,931 downwards.
AACGTGCCGTCGGGTTTGCGGCTGAAGCCGTTCGGCTCGGCAATGCCGGTGCCGAGGACCTGCGGCTCCGCGTCGGGCGATACGAGGCTGACGCCGCCGCGCGCGTCGCTGGCCCACACGCCCTCGGCATCCACCCACACGCACTCCGGGCGATGCAGTCCGCGCCCGAAGCGCCTGAATGATGCGCCGCTCAGGGTGAACTGCGCGAGTCTCACCGGCGACGCTCGGCCAGGGCTCGCTGGATGGCCTGATATTTTTCGTTGTTCAATTTGTAGCCAAAGAGCGCCAGTGCAGAGAAGACCGTGAAGGCCGCCGGCAGGGGGCCTGCGACCCAGCCGAGGCCGTTGACGACCGCGAGCGGCAGATGCGGATGCAGGCCGCGGCTGGCGATGTCCCGCGGAAAGTGGATGGCATCGAGGGCCATGCCGCCAATGAGCGAGCCCAGGCCCGTCGCGGACTTCACCGACAGGGTCAATCCGGAGAGAAAGGTGGCTTCACGCCGTGCGCCGAACAGATACTCGTGCTGATCGGCGGCATCGGCCATCATGGACTGAAAGCCGATCCCGGAGAACACCAGCCCGATGCCGATGACCGCGGCATTGCCGATCAGCAGGGTGCGCAGATCATTCAGGTCGGTCGGCAGCACTCCCCAGATGCGCAGCACCGGCGGATAGAACTGACAGACGCAAAACAGCAGCAGTCCGCCGATGCCGAGCGTGCGCTTCTCGATGCGGGTGCTCAGGGCGCGTGCGATGGGCAGACCGAGGAGCGGAGAGAGCACGAGGACCAGCAGCACTTCCTGGTTGATCGAGGCGGGCAGATTCCAGAAATAACTGTTCGCATCGATGGCGAGCGTCGCCGCCACGCCTTGTGCGACGAAGAAGATCAGCGCCGTGACGAACAGCGCAACGAACGAGCCGTTGTGGAAGACCTCGCGCACCTCGCGGGCCAGCTGCGCCAGGGCCGGCCCGGTGCGCGGGTGCGCGCGGTGCAGGCGCGGAATCTGCCGCAGCGTACCGATGGAGACCGCCAGGCCTGCCGCCAGGATCAGTCCGCCGCAGATCCAGCCGAACGGGGCGTAATGCGCCCGCTCGAGCAGGGCACGGGACTGCGCACCGAAGCCGCCGAGTGCGATGCCGAGGCAGGCGAATGCGGCGATGGAGTAGAAGATCATCCGAAAGCCGACGATGCTCGAGCGCTCCAGATAGTCATCGGAGATCTCCGCGCCGATCGCGAGGTAGGGCAGATCGTACAGCGAGATGCTGATGCGCAGCACCAGCATCAGGGCGGTGACGTAGAAGAACAGACCCAGTCCGCCGAGCGAGGCCGGCAGTGAGAACAGCAGTGCGAAGCTGATGGACAGCGGCAGCAGACTGGCGAACAGATACGGGTGCCGCCGCCCGATGCGCGATTGGGTGTTGTCCGAGAGCAGCCCGATGAGCGGATCGGCGCACGAGTCGATCAGCAGTGCGACGAAGGTCGTCATGCCGGCGAGGGTTCCGGACATTCCGCAGATCGCCGTCAGGTAGAAGAACGCGATGTACGTCAGGCCGGTGTTGGCGATGCCGTCGACCACGCTGCCGGCGCCGTAGATGGACTTGACGGCCACGGACAGCTTGCGCTGCCGGGCGATCGCGGCGGAGCGCTCGTTGAGCGCCGACGGCAGGGGTGCGGGGAGGGACTCTTCGATGCTCGGCATGTGAATTTATACCCTCATGGAGTGCCGCGCCGGATGCGGCGTGCGGCCGGACTGCGTGTGCGGAACGGGTTCGTGGGGCGGGCGGGAGGTCATAGTCTGGGGGGTGGGCGTTTCGGTCGGGGCGTTCGGCGCGACGGGCTTGTGCGTCACATCCGCTCGAAGAGTGCCGCAATGCCCTGGCCGCCGCCGATACACATGGTCGCCAGTCCGTAGCGGCCGCCGCTGCGGGACAGTTCGTGCAGAAGTTTCGTCACGAGGATCGCGCCCGTTGCCCCGATGGGGTGGCCGAGCGCGATGGCTCCGCCGTTCGGATTGGTCTTGCGGGCATCAAACCCGAGTTCCGCGGCTACGGCGCACGCCTGGGCGGCGAACGCCTCGTTCGATTCGATCACGTCCAGATCCTCGAGCCGGATCCCGGCGCGCTGCAGCGCCAGGGCGGTGGCCGGGATGGGGCCGATGCCCATCTGCGCCGGCTCGACGCCCGCATGCGCATAGGTGAGCAGGCGCGCCATGGGGGTGAGGCCGTGCCGGCGAACCGTCTCGGCACCGGCGAGGACCACGGCGGATGCGCCGTCGTTGATGCCAGAAGCATTGCCGGCCGTCACCGTCCCGTCCGGCGTGCGGAAGATCGGTCGCAGTCTTGCGAGCTCCGCGGCGTTCAGCTGCGCCCGGACGTGCTCATCGACCGCGAACTCGGTGGTCCCGTGCTTGGAGGTGAGTGGCACGGGCACGATCTGGTCCTGGAACCGCCCGAGCGAGATCGCTTGTGCTGCGCGCCGATGGCTCTCGAGTGCCAGCGCATCCTGCTGCTCGCGGCTGACGCCGAAGCGTGTCGCGACATTCTCCGCGGTGACGCCCATCAGCACGTGCTCGAACGGATCGGTGAGCGCGCCGTTCAGGCCATCGATGAGCGCAGCATCGCCGAGCCGCATGCCCCAGCGCAGCGCCGGCGCCAGGAACGGCGCTCGACTCATGACTTCCGCGCCGCCGGCGATGGCCGCGCCGCAATCGCCCAGGGCGATCGCCTGGGCCGCCGAGACGATGGCTTGCAGTCCGGAGCCGCACAGACGGTTCACGGTGAGGGCGGGAACTTCGACCGGCAAGCCGCCGCCGAGCGCGGCGAGGCGAGCCAGGTAGGCATCGCGAGGTGCCGTCGGGATGACCTGTCCGAACACCACGTGCCCGATCGACTCTGCCGGCAGGGCGCTGCGGCGCAGTGCCTCGCGCGCGACCCGGGCCGCCAGCTCGCCCGGTTCACTGTGACGCAGGGCACCGCCGAACGATCCAATCGCCGTGCGGACTGCGGAAACGACGAATACCTCCATGATCAGCCTCCCCGGCGAGCCGCAGCACGCGCCTGTCCGACCTCGAACTGGTACTGCTCGAACCCGGTGGCCGGTACACGCTCCTCAGCGCGCTCCCCGAGCGCGCTCCACTGGCGTAGCAGGTCCTCGGCGGTCAGCTCCGCGTCCGTCAGATGAATCCCGTGCGTCATGGTCACGTGGGCGCATTTGAAGCTGCCGGCGCCTGCCAGCACGATCTGCTTGCTCGGGGCCGCCTCGCTCGCAAGCGCGACGACGGCCGGGCTCACCCGCTCCGGCGTGAGGGCGGCCAGGTCCTCCTCGGACCACAGCCCCGCGGTCATCTGGGTCGCGGCGCTCGGAGCGATGCAATTGACGTGGATGCCGTCACGGCTCCCCTCGAGCGCCAGCGTCTGCATCAGGCCGACCAGGGCCATCTTGGCCGCCGAATAGGCGGCCTGGCCGAAGTTGCCGTACAGTCCCGAGGAGGACGTCGTGAAGATGATGCGCCCGTAGCGGCGCGCCTTCATATGCGGCCAGACGGCCCTGGCGCAGTGCACCGAGCCCATCACGTGCACGTCCAGCACGAGACGGAAGTCGGCCAGATCCTGCTTGGCGAACGTTCGGTCGCGCAGGATTCCAGCATTGTTGAGCAGGATGTCGATGCGGCCCCAGCGCTCGAGCACCGCAGCCACCATGGCCTCGACTTCGCTCATCTGCTGAACATTGGCGGTGCTCGAGAACGCCTCCCCGCCGTGCCGCACGATCTCGCGGCAGACCTCCTCGGCATTGGCCGCATCGAGATCATTGATCACGACGCGCGCGCCGCTGCGGGCAAGGGCAAGGGCGTGTGCGCGGCCGAGACCGCGGCCCGCGCCGGTGACGATGGCAACCCGTTCTGCAAGTAATCGACTCATAAGTTTCCTCTGGA
>JAKADE010000320.1 GCA_021820785.1 Pseudomonadota bacterium | reverse complement strand
CAGCCGCCGCGAGCCGTGCGCAAAGACACCGGCCTTCTGCGGCGCACCGCCCGGTCGCTGCAGCACCAGCACCTCGAGGGTCCCCTCGCCGCACTGCACCCGCAGGTAGCCCTGTTCGGGATGACCGGCCACCTCGAGGACGGTGCCGGGCGCGGCGGATGCGGGCGCCGGCGGCCCGAGCCGAGCCGCGTGCACCCGCAGGCGCTCCGCGGCACCGCTGTGCGGGTCGATGATCTGCGTCTCGGCGATCGCTCGCGGCCGTAGCGCGCGCACCTGCCGCTCGATATGCACGGCGCTCATCCGCCAGTCGATCTGCGCCTCCTCCTTCAGCAGTTTGCGCGCATACGTGACGCCTTCGGCCGGCTGGGGCCGCGCCTGGAGCGTGCCGGCCACCCACCCTTCCACGGCCGCGAGCAGCAACGGACCGGAGCGTGCCGCGAGCCGCTCGAGCAGGCTCGCCCCGGTCTCCTGCGGCCCGATGGCCAGACGCTCCTGCAACAGGATCGGCCCGGTATCCAGACCTGCCTCCATGCGCATGATCGTCAGACCCGTCTCGGCATCCCCGGCGAGCAGCGCCCGCTCGACCGGCGCCGCACCGCGCCACCGGGGCAGCAGCGAGGCATGGACGTTGAGACACCCGAGCCGCGGCAGGTCGAGCACCGCCTGCGGCAGGATCAGCCCGTAGGCGACCACCACCAGCAGATCCGCCCGCCACTCGAGCAGGTCCGCCCAATCCGAGGGCTGCTTCAGCGCCTCGGGCTGGCTCACCGGCACGTCCGGGGCGGCCGCGAGCTTGACCGGCGAGGCGCTGAGCTGGCGTCCGCGGCCCTTGGGCCGGTCCGGCTGGGTCAGCACCCCGACCAGGCGATGACGCGAATGCCGCAGCGCCTGCAGCACCGGCACGGCGAATTGCGGCGTCCCTGCAAACGCCACGCGCAGTACGTTGTTCTCGGCCACGGGGTCGACCGGTCAGAGCGCCGGCGTGGGAGTCTCGACGCGCCGCTGCGCGCGCGCCTTGCGCTCCTTTTCGAGCTTCTTGCGGATACGCTCCCGCTTGAGGTTCGAGAGGTAGTCCACGAACAGCTTGCCGTCGAGGTGATCCATCTCGTGCTGAATACACACCGCGAGCAATTCGTCGCAGTCGCGCTCGAACACCTGGCCGGTGCGGTCCTGCGCCCGCACCCGCACCTGCGCGGCACGCTTGACCGCATCGAAGATCCCGGGCACGGACAGGCAGCCCTCCTCGCCGCTCGCCTCGCCCTCGCGTGCGATGATCTCGGGGTTGATCAGCACGAGCGGGTCGTTGTGCGCTTCGGAAACATCGATGACAATCACCCGCTGGTGCACGTCGACCTGCGTGGCCGCAAGGCCGATCCCCGGGGCGGCGTACATGGTTTCGAGCATGTCATCGACCAGACGGTGCAGCCCGGCGTCGAACCGGGTGACCGGCTGGGCCCGCGTGCGCAGCCGCGGGTCGGGGAACTCGAGTATCGTTTTCAGCGCCATGGAAAAATTTTGGAGTCGCGATGGGAAAAGTGGTTCCAGCGGCCCCGGCCGGCCCGCAGGCCCTGAGGCGAGCGTGACCGGATGCACAGCTTGACATTAAACCGCCGTACACGGGGAGCCGTCATGCGAGTATACGCGGCCATGGCCTCGAAACAGATTCGCGGTGCTCGCCTCCTGCTGGCGGGCGGGATTCCGGCCCTACTGGCGGCCTGCTCGGCCCTGCACGGTGCGAGCCGCCCGGCGGCGGCTGCGCCGCCGCCGGTCAGTCCCCCGCCACCGCCGGCGGTCGCCCGTCCTGCGCCGGCACCTGCCGCCGCTGCGGCATCCGCGCCGATCATCCGGCGCAGCGCCCCGATGACCTATACGGTCAAGCGCGGCGATACGCTCTGGGGCGTCGCCTCGAGGTTTCTGCGCAATCCGTGGGACTGGCCGGAGGTCTGGTACCTCAACCCCCAGATCCACAACCCGCACCTGATCTACCCCGGCGACGTGCTCGCGCTGAGCTACGGCGCCAACGGCCAGCCCTCGATCCGCCTGCTGCACGCCAGCCCGCTGCGCGGAGGGGCGGCGGGTGAGCCGACCGTGAAGCTGCGGCCGCACCTGCACAGCACCCCGATCTCGGCGGCCATCCCGACCATCCCGTACTCGGCGATCGCCGCGTTCCTCGCCCGGCCGGTCGTGCTCAGCGCCAGTCAGATCGACCGCGCGCCGCACGTCATCGCCTTCCGCGGCCAGCAGCAGATCGCCGGCAACGGCTCGGTCGCCTACGTCAGCAGCCTGGGCCGGCATCCGCACGCCCGCTACAGCATCATCCACGTGGGCGACAAGCTGCGTGAGCCCGGTGATTTCGGCTTCGGGCATGTCTACGGCTACCTCGGCACCTATACCGCGACGGCCGTGATCACCGCCGCCGGACACCCGGCCACGGCGGTGCTCGCCGATTCGGCCCGCGAGACGTTCGCGGGCGACCGGCTGATCGCTTCGGACACCTCGGCGCCGCTGCGGATCGAGCCACGGGCCCCGGCGGGCCCGGTGCGCGGCAGGATCATCTGGGTGGTCGGCGGCACCGGTGGCGCGGATCTGGCCGGCCAGTACGACATCGTCGCGCTCGACCGGGGCAGCCGCGCCGGCCTGGTCCCCGGGGACGTGCTCGCGGTCGATCACCACGGCTCGGTGGTGCACGATACGCACGGCTCGTTCAGCTGGCTCTTCCACTCCCTGGGCTCCGCGGGGCGCGTGTTCGCCCCGCGGGTCAAACTGCCGAATTACCGGGCCGGTACGCTGCTGGTGTTCAAGACCTACCGGCGGCTGTCCTTCGCACTCGTGGTGGCCGCATCGAACACCATCGCGGTCGGGGACGTCGTGCACAACCCCTGAGCGGGGTTCACCCGCCGGCGGACGGGCGGCCCGTGAGCGCCGCCAGCACCGGCGCGGTGAGCGGGCGGACGCCGCGCCAGAGCCGGAACGACTCGGCCGCCTGCTCGACCAGCATGCCCCAGCCGGGAACCGCCTCCCGACAGCCCAACGTCCGCGCCCAGCGCACGAAGGGCGTATCGGCTCGGCCGTAGGCCATGTCGTAACAGAAGGTCTGCGGCCCGAAGACCGCCGCCGGCACCCCGGGCAACTCGCCGGTGAGGCTCGCCGAAGTCGCATTGACGATGAGATCGAAGGGCTGCGCCCCGAGCTCGCCGAAACCGCAGCCTTCAACCGCGCCGAGACCGGCGAACACCACCGCAAGCGCCATCGCGCGCTCGGCGGTCCGGTTGCTGATCACGATCCGCTGCGGCCCGAGGGCCAGCAGCGGCGCCATCACCCCGCGCGCCGCGCCGCCCGCGCCGATCAGCAGAATGCTGCGCCCCCGGACCGGCACGCCGAGGTTGACCGTCAGGTCCTGCACCAGGCCGGCGCCGTCCGTGTTGTCCCCGAGCAGCGAGCCGTCGCGGCGCGCCGCCAGCGTATTGACCGCTCCGGCGAGCCGCGCGCGCTCGGTCAGCTCATGAGCGATCGTGAGCGCGCGCGTCTTGTGCGGCAGCGTCACGTTCAGCCCGCGCCCGCCGGTGGCGAAGAACTCGTAGACCTGTTCGGTGAAGCGCTCCGGCGGCACGTCCATCAGCCGGTAGCTGAGCGACTGGCCGGTCTGGCGCGCGAACAACGAGTGAATGAAGGGCGAGAGGCTATGGGCGACCGGGTGGCCCACCACGGCGTACTGATCGACACTCCCTTCCATGAGGCCGATTCTGCGCCCGCGCCGCTACCCTGTCACGCTGCCGGCCGCGTCAGCCAGCGCACCGAGCCGGCGACGCCCGGGGCCGCCTGCAGGTGCCGATGCAGCTCGGCGAGCCACTCGCCCATGCGGACGTCGAGTTGGTACGGGGGATTGACGATCAGCATCCCCGAGCCGTTCAGCGCCACTCGGGAGTCGCAGGGAAACAGCCGCAGCTCGGCCGCCAGCATCGGGCGGTCGAGCTCGCGCGGCAGCGCTTCGAGCCAGCGTTGGGTGTCGCGCGCGTCCTTCACTGGATACCAGACCGCGATGACGCCAGTCGGAAAGCGCCGCAGCGCCGCGGCGAGTTCGGTGCGCACCCGCTCGAAGTCCCCGCGCGAGTCCTCGTAGGGCGGATCGATCAACGTCAGTGCGCGCCGCTGCGGCGGCGGCAGCGCGGCGCGCCAATGCGCAAAGCCCTCACCGGTCTCGATGCGCAGCCGCACGCCCCCGGTCTCGGCGTCGAGCGCGCGGCGCAGCGCCCGCGCCTCCTCGGGCAGGAGTTCCACGAACACCGCCTGGTCCTGCGCTCGCAACGCGCTCACCGCCAGCCACGGTGAACCGGGGTAGAGCCGGGCGGCGCCCCGCCCCCGGCGCAGTGCCGCCACGCGCTCGAGGTAGACCCGCAGCTCCGGCGCCGCGCACGGTGCGGCCTGCAGCCGCTCGATGCCCCCGGC
>JAKADE010000319.1 GCA_021820785.1 Pseudomonadota bacterium | reverse complement strand
GCTGGGCCGTGGCCATCCGCTTCCTCGCCGACGTGCTGGTCGGCGTACCCTCGATCGTGGTCGGGTATTTCGGCTACGTCGGCATGGTCGAGTGGCTCGGCTGGAGCTTCTCGGTGGCCGCCGGCTCCATCGCGCTCGCCATCATCAGCCTGCCCTACATCTGCCGCACCACGGAACTGGCGCTGCGGCAGGTCTCGAACGATCTGCGCGATGCCGCCTACTCCCTCGGCGCCGATGATCGGCGCGTGATCCTCGGGGTGTGCCTGCCGGCGGCGATGCCCGGCATCCTCACCGGGATCCTGCTCGCGCTCGCCGTGTCGGTCGGGGAAACCGCCCCGCTGCTGTACACCGCCGGCTGGTCGAACTATCTGTGGGACGGGCACCTGACGCACTCGCCGATCGGCTATCTGACTTACGCGATCTGGACGTTCATCAACGAGCCGTTCGCCTCGGCGAACGCACTCGCCTATGCCGCGGCGCTGCTGGTCACCGGCTTCGTGCTGATCATCAACATCCTGGCACGCGTCGTGCTCGACCGGCGCGCCCGGCACCACTGAGGCGCCACTCAGGGGGCCGGCGGCGACGCCCCGGCATGTTCGAGGTCCGCATCCTCGGCGTCCTGACGCCCGTAGGTGCGGAACTTCTCCACCACCCGCGCCATCTCCGCCGCATCGAGCACGCTCACGCCACCGATCGCGAGCGCCGTAACGTACTGCGCGGCGAGGTCCTCGACCTGCGCCGCCAGGCTGAGCGCGGCGTTGATGTCGGCACCGAGTGCGATGATCCCGTGGTGCGCCAGCAAACAGGCCCGGCGATCTTCGAGCGCCGCCAGGGCGGCGTCTGAGAGTGCCTGCGTGCCGAACGTGTGATATGCAGCACAGCGGATGTCGGCACCGCCGGCGACCGCCACCATGTAATGAAACGCCGCGATGCCCCGCCCCGTGCAGGCCAGCGCCGTGGCGTGCCGCGGATGCGCGTGCACGATGGCGCCTGCTTCGGGGCGCGCGGCGAGGATGTCGCGGTGGAACCGCCACTCGCTCGAAGGCCGGCGGCGACCATACCAGCGCCCATCGAGGCGCATCAGCGGAATGTCCTCCCGCTCGAGCGAGCCGTAGGGAAGCCCGGTGGGACTGACGAAGAACGAGTCCGCATCCCGGCGGATGCTGACGTTGCCCGAAGTTCCCTGCGTCAGCCCGAGCCGCTGCAGATCGCGGCACGCCTCGATGAGCGCACCGCGCAGCTGCACATCGCGCGCCGGATCGCTCATGCCGCACGCTCCGGATACAGCTGCAGCAACCCGGCGCGGCTCGCGGCGCACACGCCCCGCTCGGTGATCAGGCCGGTGACCAGACGGCGCGGCGTCACGTCGAAGGCGAGATTCAGCGCCGGGCTCGCCTCGGGTACGACCCGCACCCGTTCCGGCCGCCCCCCCGCGCCGAGACCGCTGATGTGGGTCACCTCGTGCGGATCGCGTGCCTCGATCTCGATGTCCCGTCCCTCCGTGAGGCTCCAGTCGATGGTGCTCACCGGCAGCGCGGCAAAGAACGGCACGCCATTGTCGTGGGCGGCGAGCGCCTTCAGATAGGTACCCACCTTGTTGCACACGTCCCCGCCGGCAGTGGTCCGATCGCTGCCCACGATGACCAGATCCACCTCGCCGTGCTGCATCAGGTGTCCGCCCAGGTTATCGACGATGACGGTGTGCGGCACGCCGTGTGCGCCGAGCTCAAATGCCGTCAGCGATGCGCCCTGATTGCGCGGACGGGTCTCATCGACCCAGACGTGAACGTCGATGCCGGCATCGTGTGCCGCATAGATCGGCGCCAGCGCCGTCCCCCAGTCCACGCAGGCGAGCCAGCCGGCGTTGCAGTGCGTCAGGACGTTCACCTGGCGCCCGAGGTGCTCCGCGCGCTCGCGAATCAGCTTCGCGCCGTGCATCCCGATGGCCCGACACTGCTCGACGTCCTCCTCGCAAATGCGACCCGCCTCGGCGTATGCCGCGGCGGCGCGCTGCGCCACCGGGAGCGGGGCGAGGCTGCGGCGCACTCTCTCCAGCGCCCAGACGAGATTGACCGCAGTCGGGCGCGTCGCGCGCAGCACCCGCACCGCCTCGGCGATGCGATCGTCCGAGGCGTCCTCTCGCAGCGCGAGCGCCAGACCGTAGGCCGCCGTCGCACCGATCAGCGGTGCACCCCGGACGATCATGGTGCGGATCGCGTGCGCGGCCTCTTCGAGGCTCGTCAGGTCCAGCGTCTCGAACTCGAACGGCAGACGGGATTGATCGATGACCCGCACGGCACCCGACGCCAGCGGCCAGATCGTGCGAAAGGCAGTGCCGGAGATATTCATGGCGGCATTCTAATCGGTCGACTCCGGCGCCGCCGCGACGCTCGTCAGTCGGGCCTTCGGTGGCCGTTGTACGGTCGCGCTATTGACAGCGCTGACATTTCAATTATCGTACCCGGTGGACGCGCAGCGCCGCAAGACAACACCCGCACGTCATCGCGTGTCCGGGCGAACCCGGGTCATCGAGCAGCAGGCTCACGGGCGGCGTGATGCGCCGCGTCGATGCCCTCGCGATGCGCGGACGGCGCGCCGCGGGCGGTAGGATGTCCAGACGCAGGCAGCAGCCGCACAGGAGCGTGTCGTGAACACAAGCATTCATCGTTCGGGATCGCACCGACACGCCCTCCGCAGGCGCTTGCCGAAGGGCGCCGCAGCATTGGGCCTGGTGCTTGCGCTCAGCGCCACCACCGCAATCGGCGCAACCGTGCACCGTCCGACGCGGCACGCGCTCGGCCCCTACAACGCCACCTTCCTCGCCGGCGGCATTGGCTTGAAGCGGCCGCTGCCCAACACGGCCGCGGTGCTGCGACCTGGTGCCACGTGGTCGATCCGCGCGTGGGTGCGACCCGCACTGCATCAACACGGCACCGTGATCATCGGCGGGCTCGGAGCGGCGCGCGGCGGCCACTGCGACTGCCTCGCACTCGCCGACGGCCGCGTGCAGCTGAACCTCAGCGGCGGCCCGTCACTGCACACGGCCGCGCGGCTCAGCCCCGACTCCTGGACTGCGCTCGCCGCGACGTATGACGGACAGGTCGCGCGCCTTTATGTCGACGGGCAGCAGATCGCGCTGCAGCGCGCGGCCACGGCGGCCGTACCGGCACAAGTGACCCTCGCGCCGCTCGACGCAGGACCGCATTTCGGGGGCTCCGTCGCGCACTGGCGCATCCAGGGGCGCGTGCTGAACGCAGCGGCGCTGCAGCACTTCGCTGCGGCGAAGCCGCAGTTCGGACTCGTCGCGTTCTACCGCGTCGGCGCCGGCTGGCCACTGCAGAAGCGCTCCTGGCGCGGCCTGCAACATCCGCAGCCTGCCTGGACGCTGCCGAAGTCGCGCGCCCCGGGCGGCCACTGGCGCCAGCCGCCCGAGGCGATGAGCCGCCGCACCTACCCGCAGGCCGAGCCGGTGCGCCCGCAGCCGACCCTGCGTCACAGCCGCCCCGGCCACTGGGTGCTCGAGCGCTGGCGGCTCGAGCCGGCCCCGAAGGTACCCGTCGGCGGCGCGGTGCTCTCGCAGGATACGTACTCGACGGCGAGTTGGTATCCCGCCGTCGTTCCCGGCACGGTGCTCACCACGCTGGTGGCACGCGGGCGCTACCCGGATCCGTACTACGGCCTGAATGATCTGCTCATCCCCGAGCGGCTCGCGCGCCAGGCCTACTGGTACCGCACCGTCTTCAGGGCGCCGAAGCGCTGGGACGGCCGCGAGCTCACGCTGCGCTTCGACGGCATCAATTACGCCGGCACGATCTGGCTCAACGGCAAACGGATCGGCACGACGCGCGGTGCCTTCCGGCGCGGCCTGTTCAACGTGAGCGCCGACATCGTCCCGGACGCGCTGAACGTGTTGGCGGTGCGCGTCGCGCCGCCGCCGCACCCCGGCATTCCCTACGAGAAATCGATCGCCGCCGGCCCGGGCAACAACGGCGGACACCTCGCACTCGACGGCCCGACCTTCATCGCCACGGAGGGCTGGGACTGGATGCCGCCGGTGCGTGACCGCGATACCGGCATCTGGCAGAAGGTCGTGATTCATTCGAGCGGGAGGCTGCTGCTGCACGCCCCGCACGTCGTGACGCATCTGCCGCTGCCGAATCTGAACCGGGCGGATGTGTCGATCGGGGTGTCGCTCGAGAACCGGCACCGGCACACCGTGCCGGCGACGCTGGTGGCGAGCTTCGGCGGCATCACCGTGCGCGATACGGTGCGTCTCGCGCCGGGCACGACGCGGATCCACCTGACACCGGCATCGTTTCCGGCGCTGCGGGTGCACCATCCGCACCTGTGGTGGCCGAACGGCTACGGTGCGCCGTACCTGTACCGGCTCTCGCTGCGCCTCTACGATGATGCGCTGCCGTCCGGCCACCGGCGCGCGGCGGATGAGCGCAC
>JAKADE010000318.1 GCA_021820785.1 Pseudomonadota bacterium | reverse complement strand
GCGGCGACGACCAGTCGGTGATTGGTGCGCATGGTGTCGTAGCCGACCCACAGCGAGGCGGCGGCGATCACGATGGCGCCGATGGCGAGTGCGCTCTCGGCCCAGTGCCGGTCGAGCAGCGAAGGCAGTTTGGCTTGCGTCATGCCGACACTTTATCAAGGCAAGTGCCGTACGTCGCGCACCGCACGACGGAGCTTGGCGCGCGGTGCGCGTCAGGTCGCCCGACCCTCAGCGCGCGTGGTCGCGTTCCGCTGCGGCTCGCCGATCCGGGTGTCCCCCCTTCCAAGCGATGCCTCCGAGACGTCCGCAGGGGGCTTCCTGCCTCTGGCGGAGTGAGCACTCCCTGAGCGGTGACGCAACGTTCCCGCTCCCCGGGGGTGTGCCTGCCGAGTCAAGGGGGCAGGCGTATGGGCGGTGGACGCGTCTTTCGCGTGGTGATGCGATCACTGCGCCAGCGCGTGTGCAACGATGCGAGCGCTCATTGGGGGCCATCACTGTCGAGAATGGGGCAGGTCAGTGAGTCGCCTCCCTGCGATGCATGTGCGAGAACCACCGGGAAGGTTAGCGGAACCGCCGACGCATCGGTGGATCAGGCTGTACGTGGGGTGCCGGTCGCCCTATGGTCCTGCCATGCTGGAGAGAACGACTCGAAGATCGCGGCTGTAGCCTGGCACGGCGTATTGTGCAGACAACCGTCCATCGAGTCGCACACAATCAGGAGATGCTCGGGGTTTTACTGCGGGCGCGAGTCGCCTCCGTGGAGCATTTCGCGTCAGTGGAAGGTAAATCAGTTCGCTGATACGGTGTGAGGCATCAGTCGCTTGCCTTCAACTGCGCCGCCCATTGCTGCAGTTCGCTCAGCGTGATGGGTGCGAGGCCACCGGCACCAGTGGCCGTGGTGTTCCAGATTTCGATTTCGGTGGGGTGGTAGGTCGTGATGGCGAACGGTATTACCGTGGGCCAGTCGACCGTCGGACCACTGGTCTGGAACTCGAGCGGCGCGAGCGTCGGTGGGTGTGCGCCGGCGGCTGCCGCGTAGAGCGTCTGAAATTCAGAGTACAGCGGCAGCTGCGAGGAACCGATGGGATCGTCGAGCCCATGGTTGGCGAGCACGCCGCGTGCGCCGAGCGCAGCACGAAATGCCTGCATCACCTGGAGGGTGAAGGTCGTGCTGTCTCCCTGGGGCTGCGACGCCGTGGTGCGCAGATATAGCGGGTTGAACGTGTAGTCAAGAGGCGTCAGGGTCCAGGCAGCGTAGTCGGCTGCGCCAGAGGCGAGGCACTGTTCCATTTGCGCGTCGGTGTAGCCGGCGGCCAGCAGAGCACTCGTGTCCTGTGCAAAGCCCGTGATGAACGGCTCGGCGTCGATGGATGCGCAGGCGGTGATCGCCACTTCGCCGATGAGCGGGTTCGTGTCGTACACCGAGGCGAGGTGGTTCTGCAGCTGCGTCCACAACGTACTGTACTGCTGGGTCCAGAAATCCGGGAACGTCGCTGGATTGCCCGCGCTGTCGCTCAACGTGACCGAGCCGGTCTGCTGCAGTACCCACGCGGGCGTGTTCGGTCCGGCGAAGACTCGCAGTTTGCCCACCAGCGGGGTGCTCGGATACTTCGCATTGTAAGTGGCGATGGCTTGCAGCGCGGCGTCGACGACGCTGTCGTCGAACACTCCCGGTTGCGGCTCGAGTTGCGACCAGGTGGCCTGGATCACTGCGCCAGCATAGATGCCGGGGTGAGCATTGGCCTCGCGCAGCTGATTTTGAGGCAGACCGCCCTGGCTCAGCCACGACTCGCTGCCCATGGTCACAAGGCCGACCAAGGGCGGCTTCGTCTGTGGCGTGGAGTGCAGGGCAAAGACCGCGGTGACCGTTTGATCCTGGCTCATGGTGACGGTACATGTCGTCGCGGAGCCGCTGCACGCACCGGTCCATCCGCTGAAGATTGCGGTGCTTGCCGGTGTCGCCTGCAAGGTGACTTCGGTGCCTGCGGCGTACGAGGCGTTGCACGTCGTTGCGCAGGTGATACCGGCCGGAGAGGACGTCACCGTGCCATTTATCGGGGTACTGACGGAGAGCGAGTATGTCTGCGGAGCGGGCGCAGGTGGACTGGGCGTGCTACTGCCTCCGCCGCAGCCGGACAGCAGGCAGATGAGCCCCATCGCCACCGTGCCTCGCTGAGTTTGGCGAGCGGTCCGGACGGATCGAAGGGTCGAAGTGGGCACCGGTTCGTCCCTCGCAGGATGCAGCAGTGCTGCTCGTCCTGGAAACGGTCGGTGCAGCCGGGGGTTGACGGGCAGGTGCGGCCGTTGTGGTCAGAGCTGGAGGCGACGTATTGCAAACGGGCTGTCCTGGATAAGCCCCAGCGCCTGCTGTCGGCTGAGATGTGAGCACCTGACGCGCGAGCGACGTCCGCAGCGCGGAACGCTTGGGGACGGTCAATCGCCCGCCCGATGAAGTCCCGGTGCGGACGAGAGTCAGAATGGCGTCGCGCGCCGCGTCCGCTTGGCCCCGGGGGAGCGCGGACAGCCCGGTGCCTATGCTCCGGGCTGTCCGCTGCAGAGTGCCTCACCCTCAGAGCGCGTGCTGGCCGGCTGCGATCGCCGCGTTCAATTGCTGCTCGCCGGCGTGGGCCTTGCCCTCGAGGTAGTGGAACACCTGCTCCTCGGCGCGCGTCGGGCGCACATAGGCCTGGTCGATCTCGGCGGCGAGGTAGGCGAGGTGGCTGCGCACCTTCGTCTCAAAGAGCAGCGTGCCTTCGCTCGAACGGGTCTTCAGCTGCACCATGCGGGCGATGGCCGCACTGAGTGCCGCACGCGAGCGTTTCAGCGCCGGGGCGTTGGCCGGATGCGACCGCAGCGCCACGTCGATCTTCTTGCGCAGCGCAATGGCGCGATTGAGCGTGGTGTCGAGCGTATTGAGCGCATCGTGGATGCGCATCTCGAGCGCCAGGCGGGCCTTCAGGTCCTGCTCAGTGGGGTGCAGGCGCGGATCGAGCTGCACGGCGAACGGCTCGCGCAGCGTGGTGCCGTCGTAGTCGAGCACCACCGTGTAGCGGCCGGGGAGCACCGCCGGGCCCTGTACCGAGTCGGGCAATCCGCCGGCGGCCGCCGGGACCCAGAAGCCGGTCACGTCGGTGGCGTCCGGGTAGCGCAGGTTCCACTGGAAGCGGTTGTTGCCCGGGGCAATCCCGGTCGCCTTGCGCTCGGCGGCCCGCCGGGCCTGATGCGGGGTGCGCTCGGCCCGTTGCACGGCGCTGAGCTTGGGGGTCTTGTGCTTCAGGTGCAGCGCGAACGTGCGGATCACCTGGCCGTTTGCATCGAGGAAGCTCAGGTGCACCGGCACCTGGCCGTGGTAGTCGGCCGGGATGTGGAAGAACACCGTGGCCCCGAAGCGCGGGTTGGTGCCCGCCGTGCCGATGCGCTTGGCATAGGCGCTGCGGCCGTAGGCATGGGTGAGCCAGGCGGTGGCCGGCGCGTACAGGGCCGGTGCGTTCGCGGCCGGCGCCGCACGGTGCGTCAGCTGCTCGAGCAGCGTCAGATCGTCGAGCGCCCAGAACGAGCGGCCGTGGGTGGCGATCACCACCTGGCCCTGCAGCGGCGCAATGGCGATCCCGCGCACCTGCACGCGAGGCAGGTTCAGCGTCAGCGGCGCCCAGTGACCGCCGCCATTGAAGCTCACGTACACCGTGTTCTTCGTGCCGGCGAACAGCAGTGCCGGATCGCGCGGATCCTGCGCCAGCGACAGCACGTACTGGCGCGCCGGCAGGCCGGTCGTGATCTGCCGCCAGTGCGCGCCGTAGTCGGTGGTCTCGTAGACGTAGGGATGGAAGTCATCCCACATGTACCGCGAGGCGCTGAGGTATGCCGTCCCGGCGGCCGAGGCCGAGGGCACGATCGCGTCGATCTCGGCCCACTGCGGCAGACCGGGCGGGGTGACGAGCGTCCAGTGCGCACCGCCATCGCGCGTTACGTGCACCAGACCGTCGGCGGAGCCTGCCCAGAGGATCTTGGCGCTGAGCGGGGAGACGGCGAGCGAGGCGATATCGGGGAAGATTTCCGCGCCGGAGGCGTCGAGGTTGATCGGGCCGCCGGTCGGGCCCTCCGTCGCCTTCACGTTGCGGGTCAGGTCCGGGCTGATGCGCCGCCAGGTGCGCCCCAGATCATCGCTCTCGAGCACGTACTGCGAGGCGAGCAGCAGCGTGTGCGGGTGGTTCGGCGCGAAGAAGATCGGGTGCGTCCAGCCGAAGCGGTACTTCATCTGCGCCGCGGGGGCGCCTTCCTGATAGTCGGGCCAGGGGCTGACGTCGTTGAACTCCCCGACCGCGCGGTTGTAGCACACCATGATGCTGAAATACCCGCTGCCGCAGGTGATGTTCGGATCGAGCGGATACGGGGCGACGAACGTTGCCTCGTTGTACGCCACGCCGTGCCAGTCCCCGAGCGGAATCATCCCGTCCG
>JAKADE010000317.1 GCA_021820785.1 Pseudomonadota bacterium | reverse complement strand
GCTCGCCGCCACGCTGGTCCGGGCGCTGCGCTCACGCGACCCCGGACTGCCCCTGCTGATCACGGCGTTCACGCCGACCGGAGCGGCGCGCGCCGCCGCCCTCGCTCCGGAGGTGACCGTGCGTGCCCTGCCCTATGACCTGCCTGGGGCGGTCGAACGGTTCCTGGCGCGCACCGAGCCTCGCCTCGCGATCGTGTTGGAGACGGAGCTGTGGCCGACGCTGTTCGAGGGCTGCCGGCGCCACGACATCCCGCTGCTCATCGCGAACGCCCGGCTCTCCGAACGGACCGCGCGCCGCTACCGCCGCTTCGGCGCACTGTTCGCGCCCACGCTGCGCACCGCAGTGATCGCGGCCCGCAGCTCCGAGGACGCCGAGCGCTTCCGCTCGATCGGTGCCGATGCCGCACTGACGCACGTCACGGGCAATCTCAAGTTCGACTACACCCTGCCGCCGGACATCGGCGTGCGCGCCCAGGCGCTGCGCGCCCGTTACGCCGACGGACGGCCGCTGTGGGTCGCCGGCAGCACTCACGAGGGGGAGGACTCGGCGATGATCGCCGCGCACGCCCGCGTGCGTGCGCGCCTGCCCGCGGCGGTGCTGGTGCTGGCGCCCCGCCACCCGCAGCGCTTCGAGAGCGTTGCGGCGGCGCTGAGTGCGCAGGGTGTGCCCTACGTGCGTCATTCCCGCTCGCCCGATCCGGCGGCAGCCGCGAAGGCCTCGGTGGTTCTGCTCGATACGCTCGGAGAGCTGGTGGAATTCTATGCGGCGGCCGACGCCGCCTTCGTCGGCGGCAGCCTCGTGCCGATCGGCGGACACAATCTGCTCGAGCCCGCCGCACTGGGGCGCCCGGTGGCCACCGGTCCGTCCGACTTCAATGCCGCCGAGATTGCCCGACTGCTGCTCGAGTGCGGCGCAGCACGGCGGGTGCACGACGCGCAGGATCTGGGCGAGTGCATGCTCGAGTGGCTGGGCGACCCGCGGGAACGGGCCCGCGCGGGTGGACTCGGCCGCGACGTGGTCGCGGCCAACCGCGGCGCACTCGAACGGCTGCTCGGACTGATGGGCGCGCCGCTCGGCCCGCCCGCAGCCTGAGCCGCGGCGCAGCGTCTACTCAGCGGCGCAGCGTGTACTCGGCGCCGCAGTACGGGCACTTGGCCCAGCCGCTCGCCTCGATCGGCAGATACACCTTGGGATGGGAATTCCACAGCTGCATCTGCGGCATGGGGCAGGAGAGCGGCAGGTCTTCGACCCCTACCTCGTACTGGTGCTGGGCATTGGGCTGGATCAGGGGCTGCGCGGCTGCGGCCATGTCGATTCCTTGCAGGCAGAACTCGGTGGACTGCGTATTATACCGGCCGCGAGCCGGTTCTCACCCTACCCTGCCGCCTCGGACCCGAAGGTCTGCTCCCAGATCGCACTGACCGCGGCCCGCTCGGCGGCGAAGGCCCCGTCAGGGGGCGCCACGGGACCCTCGAGCGTCAGGCGATGCCGGTAGGCCCGGTAGGCCCGATACGCCCCGGTCAGCACATCCACGGTCTGCTGCGGCACCAGGTTCGCCGAGGCCACCGACTCGAGCTGGCGGATGGTGTCGGCGAACAGGGCCACCGGCGGGTACTCCCGCGCCCACTTCAGCGCCCAGTACTGGGCGAGGAACTCGATGTCGGCGATGCCGCCGGCCTCATTCTTCAGATCGCTCGCCTCACTCTCGCGCCGCGAGCGCTCGCGGCGCATCCGCTCGCGCATCGAGCGCACCTCCTCGCGCAGCGTCTCGCGGCGCACGCTGAAGCGCAGCACCTCGAGGCGGATGCGCTCGAACTGCGCACACAGTTCGCGCGAGCCGGCCACAGCGCGCGCGTGCAGCAGCGCCTGATGCTCCCACGTCCAGGCCTCGTGCCGCTGATACTCGGCAAACGCGTCGATTTGGGTCACCAGCAGACCGCCCTTGCCGCTCGGGCGCAGCCGGACGTCGACCTCGTAGAGCCGCCCGGCCGCCGAGTGCATGGTGAGCAGATGCACCACGCGCTGCACGAGGCGCGCGAAGAACACTTGATTGTCGATCGGCCGCTCGCCGCAGGTCTCCTGGTGCTCCCCGTGCGAGTCGTGCACGAACACCAGGTCCAGATCCGAGCCGTAGCCAAGCTCCATGCCGCCGAGCTTGCCGTAGCCGATCGCACACACGCGCACCTCGCGACGCGCCTCGGTGCAGCACGGCGTCCCGAATTGCGCGGTGATCTGGCGCCAGCCGAGATCGAGGGCCCGATCGAGGATGAGCTCGGCGATCTCGGTCAGCCGGTCGCTGACGCGCATCACCGGCAGGCGCCCGGAGAGGTCCGCGACCGCCACCCGGAACACCGCGGCCCGCTTGAAGTGACACAGCGCCTCGATCTGCCGCTCCGGATCGTCCGCTTCGACCCGCTCGAGCGCCGCGCCGAGTTCGCGCTCGAGTTCGGCGCGCCCGGGCAGCGCCTCGAAACTGCGCTCGTCGATGAACTCATCGAGCAGCAGCGGGTGGGCGGCGATCTGCGCGGCCAGGAACTCCCCCTGTGCGCAGATGCGCACCAGCCGCATCCGCACCGCCGCGCTTTCACGCAGCAGCGCGAAATACGCCGAGCGCTTGCCCATGGCCTCGAGGATCGCGAGGATGCGCTTCAGCACGATCAGCTGCGCCGGGCCGGCACCGATCGCAGCGGCGATGTCGGCGAGCAGCGCCGGCAGGAGCACCTGCAGCCGGTGCCGACCGGCCTCGTCGAGTTTGCGCACCAGCGTCGAGGCGCGCAGCGCGAGCAACTGCTCGGCCACTTCGGCACCCGTGGCGAACCCGGCCTGCGCGAGCGACTCGATGAGCGCAGCGGTTTCCGCCGGGTCATCCCACGCCCGGCCCAGATCGATGCTCACGCCGGCACGCTCGCCTGCGCCACCGCCGAGCACCATGTGCTGAAAGTGATGCACGACGCGCCCGCGGTGCGTCTCGAGCGCTGCGGACAGCGCCGGCCAGTCCGCCGCCCCGACGGCGAGCGCGCACCGCTCGCGGGCGAGCGCATCCTGCGGCAACAGGTGCGTCTGTTGGTCGGCGAGCATCTGCAGGGCATTCTCGGTGCGGCGCAGATAACGGTACGCGGCGGTCAGCTCCTCTACGGCCGCTGGCGCGAGAATGCGCGCCTCGCCGAGCCGTGCGAGCGCCTCGAGCAGCGAGGTCGTCTGCAGCCGCGGGTCGCGCCCGCCGCGGATCAGCTGGAAGGTCTGCGCAATGAATTCGATCTCGCGAATGCCGCCCGGACCGAGTTTGACGTGCTCGGCCAGTTCGCGCCGCGCCACTTCGCGTTCGATCAGCCCCTTCATCTCGCGCAGGCTCTCGAACACGCCGTAGTCGAGGTAACGCCGGTAGACGAACGGCCGCAGCGCCGCGGTCTGGATTTCCGCGAAGCGTTCGGCACCGACGACGGGTCGGGCCTTCACGTACGCATAACGCTCCCAGTCTCGCCCGTGCAGCGACAGATAATCCTCCAGAGCGGCAAAGCTGGTCACCAGCGGCCCGCTGTCGCCGAAGGGCCGCAATCTCAGATCCACCCGCAGCACGAACCCCTCGGGCGTCGGGGATTCCAGCAGGCGGATCATGCCCTGACCGAGACGGGTGAAGAATTCCTCGTTGCTGATCGGACGCTTCCCGTCGGTCTCGCCGTGCTCGGGAAACAGCAGCACCAGGTCGACGTCGGAGGAGAAGTTCAACTCGCGGCCGCCGAGCTTGCCCATGGCCAGCACGACGAGCGGCTGCACGAGGCCGTCGGCGCCGCGCGGCTCGCCGAAGCGCTCGACGAGCTGCCGGCGCGCGTAGTGCACGGCTGAGCCGATCGCCGCATCGGCGAATTCCGACGACTCGCGCAGGGTTTCCTCGATGTCCGCGTCGCCGGCCAGCGCACGCCAGGCAATACGGACCAGCTCACGGCGGCGCCAGCGCCGCAGCGCCGCCAGCATCGCTGCCTCGCTCTGCTCGGGGGGCGGGGCGCGGCCGGCCGCCTCCTGCGGCGCGAGGGCGCGCTGCAGATCGCCGGCCGTGATCAGCTGCGGCTCGCGCACGCACGCCTCGGCCACGAAGTCGCTGGCGGCAAACACGCGCAGCAGCGCCGCATCGAGGCGTGGCTCGAGCGCAGCACGCAGCCCCGGCGCGGCGGCCTCGAGCGCCTCCAGACGGCGTTGCACCAGAGCATCGAGTGCGGGTGTCATGATGGGCGCATACAGCCCGAAGCGGCACCGAATTGCAAGCCGGCCCGCCAGCACACTGTTGGCAGCATGCAACAGTCACCAACGCGACACAACGCGCCGCGGTGTATCGGAATTGAAACAAAAAAAAGCCCCGCATGTAGCGGGGCTTCGAGGATTGCGCGGAATAGGGGGGTCTTGATCCGCGTCTTTCAGGATTGTCCCCGCTTTGGGGTCGGGCACAATCCCTAACCGATGTTG
>JAKADE010000316.1 GCA_021820785.1 Pseudomonadota bacterium | reverse complement strand
CCGATCTAGTGCTCGCCGGCATCGTCCTCGACCGCTGGATGCTGCAGCCCGCCGTCCCGACGCGTCCGTCGGCGGCCGCGCACCGCGCGCAACCGCAGCAAACGCTTCCGGTCACTTTCCTCACCGACCCACGCTACGAGCGCGAACAGACGGCGTTGCTGCACTCACTCGATGCGCGCCTGAACGCTCTGCCGCCGCCAACCCGCCGCAAGGTGCTGCAGAGCCTCGCGACGCTCGAGCAGTCGGCCCGCGAGATCCGCAGCGCGCTCGGCCAGCAGCCCGGCAACGCACTGCTGCAAGCCCTTTTGATCGACACCTACCAGGACCAAATGCAACTGCTGTCGACCGCTCAGGAGATGGGCGGCGCCGGCCACGAGGCAAGCACATGAATCCATCCCTCTCCCGCGTCTGCATGCTCACCGCGTCGCTCACCCTCGCGGCGGGCGCCGCCCAGGCCGCGACGATTCACCGACAGGTCCCCGCCGCGCCGCGCGGCGAGGTTCATATCAGCAACATCGCCGGCAGCATCCTGGTGCGCGGCTGGAACAAACCCACCGTCGCGGCCAGCGCCGCGATGACCGATCCGCGCCAGCGCCTCGTCGTCGAAGCGCACTCGGGGCGCACGACGGTGTGCGTGACGAACGGCGCCACGCACTGCAGCTGGTGGAGTTCCTCCGGCCGCTCGCACCGGGCCCAGCTGACCGTGTACGTCCCGCAGGACAGTGAAGTCGATGTGTCCGGCGTGAGCGCCGGCATCACCTCGCGCGGCGTCGCCGGTGTGCAGCACCTGAACAGCGTCAGCGGCGGGATCGACGCGACACTCCTGACCGGCGATGACGTCGTGAAGAGCGTCACCGGAAACATCGAACTGCAGGGAAATCGCACCAGCGGCCGGCTGCGCGTGGCCACCGTGAGCGGAGACATGCGGCTCGCGAACATCGCCGGGACGCTCGATGTCCGCACCGTGAATGGGGCGCTCGAGGCGGACATCGTCTCGGCCCGCAGGGTACGACTGCACAGCACCTCCGGCGGCATCACGCTGCACGCTCAGCTGCTGCGCGGCGGCATCGTGAAGAGCGATTCGGTGAGCGGCTCGCAGCGGATCACCGTGAGTGCGCCGACCGGCTATGCGTACGCCGCGGAGTCCTTCAGCGGACATCTGGAGAACTGCTTCGGACAGGCGGTCGTGCACAATCGTTACGGACCGGGCAGCCGCATGGACGGCACGCGCGGCGCCGGTGAAGGCCGCGTGCGGATCGGTTCGCTGAGCGGCAACGTCTCGCTCTGCGACCACTGAGTCAGAAACCCTTCGAGTCATTCGCCGCCCGGCGCAGCAGCGCCGGGCGGCGTCGGTTCAGCCCACTGCGCGCGGGACGGTCAGGTGGCGTGTGACGCGCCTGCCGGATCCTCCGGGTCCCGATGCGTCCATGCTCCCTGCTTCCCTTCGGGTCGGCTCGTGCGCCCAGCGGACTGCGCAGCGTTCCCGGTCGGATCGGCGCGGCCCATCGGGTTCCCTCCCGATCCGCTGGCGGTGCGACCCGTGCGCCGGACCTGCGGGGTCCGCGCGGCTTGCCGTCCGGGTCGTTGGACCTCCAGCACGAGCCCTGTGCTGCGGACGGTGCGGATCGATCAGCGCGTGCGTGCGACCTGCGACTGCGGCGCGTGCGTGTAAGGAGACACGATGACCGCGGTGCTCGCGAACGTGACGACCAGGGCGAGAGTGGCGAAGAGAAGTTTGGATGCAGTGCTCATGTCAGTGCTCCTGGGTGAGTGTTCGTGCCTGTGACGTCAGGAGAACACCGCGCTGTGGCGAAAGTTGCAGCGCGAATCGAGCCTGCGCAGTGCATACACGCGAGAAGCCGGGCGGGCAGCGGGCGCAACGCCGCGGGTTGTGCCCGTCCTCGGAGAGGATTGGTGGAGGGTGCGCGGGCGCCGGGGCCCGGCGCGCGCCGCAGCAGATGCCGGACGCGCTCGCCGCGCAGCTTCAGCTTGCGGTGGTCGGCTCGACCCGGCCGACGCCGCTTTCCGGCGGCGGCTCGTAATGGAAGTACCGGTCCTCGGCGAGCGCCTCGTAGAGCGGCGGCGTGAACAGCCCCGCGATGCGCGAGGCGACCAGCGCAACCGCCATCATGGGGATGACCATGGCCGAACCGTTGGTCATTTCCATCACGATCACGAACGAGGTGATGGGCGACTGGGTCACCGCGGCGAGATACCCCGTCATGCACAGCGCGATCACCGCCGCCATGGGCGTCCAGGAGAACGCCGCGTGCACCCACTGGGCGATCCCCGCCCCGATCGACAGCGACGGCGAGAACAGGCCGCCCGGCACTCCGGCGAGGTAACTCGCCACCATGGTCACCCACTTGGTGACCGCGAACGCCTGGCTGAGCGGGGCGGTGCCGTGCAGCAGCTCGCGCGCCTGGTCGTAGCCGCTGCCCCAGGTCTGCCCGTGCGTGGCGACGCCGATCGTGGCGATCACCAGGCCGCTCGCAAATGCATACCAGAGCGGCCGGCCGAGCCGGAACTCGCGCACGCGCGCCGGCATCCAGCGCCGCCAGTGCAGCAGCGAGTAATTGAACGCCGCGCCGAGCAGTCCGCACAGCACGGCGGCGACGATCACCGGCAGGACGAATGCCATGCCCAGCGGGACGGTGACGTTGAGCTGACCGAAATACAGGTAGTTGCCGGCGAGCGCGAGCGAGGTCAGGCCCGCGAACACCACCGCGGTGATCATCGTGCCGTTGGTGCGCGTCTCGAAATTGCGCGCCAGCTCCTCGATGGCGAACACGACTCCGGCGAGCGGGGTATTGAACGCGCCGGAGAGTCCGGCCGCCGCACCGGCGAGCAGCAGCCGCCGCTCCAGGCGCACGCTGCGACGTGGATAGAAGCGGCGCGTCTCGGCCATGATGGCCGCGCCGATGTGCACCGTCGGCCCCTCGCGCCCGATGGTCAGGCCACCCAGGAACCCGAGCAGCGAGACGCCGAGCTTGCCGAAGATGATGCGCAGCCCGAACAGCCGCTTCATGAGCGAGTCGTCCGGGTCGCGGGGCGCATGGATGGCGGCGATGACCTGCGGGATGCCGCTGCCCTCGGCGCCGTAGAACCAGCGGCGCGTCAGGTACACCGCGAGCACGGTCAGCCCCGGCGTCAGGGCGAAGGCGAGCCAGGCGCGCCCGGCGATCCAGCTGCGGAACACATCGTAGGCATCGGTGCTCCAGCGGGCATAGAGCACCGAGACCAGGCCCACCAGCAGCGCCGCCATCCACGGCAGGCCCACCTGCAGGAACAGACGCCGGGAGCGGCTGCTCAGCACGCGCTCCAGGCGCCGGCCCCAGCCATTCATCGACAGGTGCACGGCCGGCGCATCGAGCGGCGGCAAGTCCTCATCATCGATCGGGGTCGACTCGGGGGGCGGCGGTTCGAGTGCCGCGCCGGGCGGCGGCTGGGCGGGCTCGAGGGGCTCGTCAGGCAGCAGCGGCTGCTGCACGGGCTCTATGGGGGGAGGTTCGGACACTCGCTCGGGGCCAGGATTTCCAGCGCGGCGCGCACGCAGAAACTAGCCCCGTATTCTAGCGGAATCGCTCCCGCTTCCGCCAGCCGCCGTGCCGGACGGCACCCGCTCAAGCGGCGCGTGCGCGCGTATCGAGGGTGGCCTTGACGTGATCAAGCAGGCGCTGCGCGCCGCGGACATCGTCTTCCTTCAGGGCCAGCCGGGCCTGATCCAGCCGCCCGTCGACGGCGCTCGCCCTCGACTGCGTGATGCGGTGGTCCTGCAGGTCGGACTGGGTCTGTCCGCTGAGCTCGCGCAATTCCGTGTACGCATGCGTGCGCGCACTGAGCTCGAAATGCAGCGCGAACGCCGCGACCCCTACGCACAGCGCCACCGTGGCGCCAATCAGAACGAACAGTTTCATGGTGCAAAGTGTAGCGGAAAGCGCCCCGCCGCCGCCACAACCCCACTCAACACGCTGCGGCCCGCACCGGCAGGCTCATGCGCACCTCGAGGCCGCCGGCCGTGACGTTGCGGGCACTGATCCGTCCGCCGTGCACGCCGATGGCGCGCGCCGCAATGGCCAGTCCGAGCCCATCCCCGCCCACGGCACGGTGGCGCGCCGCATCGACGCGGTAGAACGGCTCGAAGATCGCCTCCAGATCCTTCTCCGGCACGCCCGGGCCGCGATCACGCACGGTCACCTCGATGTTCCCTGCCCCACCGCTCGGCGGTGCGATGCGTCGGGCCTCGACCTCGACGTCACTCCCCGCCGCGCCGTAGCGCACCGCGTTGCGGATGACGTTCTCGAAAGCGCTGCGCAGCAGTTCCGGATCGGCCACCGTCTGCAGCCCGGGCTCGGCGTCGAGCACCACCCGGCAGCCGCGCGCATCGGCCTCGATGGCCACGTCGGCCACGATCTGCTGCAGCAGCGCGCCGGTGTCGAGCGGCTCACCGGCGATTTCTCCCGGCGCCCGCTCGAGCCGCGCCAG
>JAKADE010000315.1 GCA_021820785.1 Pseudomonadota bacterium | reverse complement strand
AGCTACGCAGCAGTTCCGGTGCGCCCGGATCGCCGCTCGCCGCGGCGATCCGCTCGGCGAGCAGCGCCGCGTCGCGCAGACCGAGATTGAAACCCTGACCGGCGATCGGGTGCAGCCCCTGGGCGGCATTGCCCACCAGCACGGTGCGGGTCCCCACCGTCGCCTCGGCGCGCGAGAGCCGCAGCGGATAGGAGGCGCGCCGCCCCAGAGTGAGCAACCGCCCGGCCCGCCAGCCGAAGCGCTCCTGCAGCGCCTCCAGATAGTCCGCATCGGGGAGTGCCATCAATTGCGCGGCCCGTGCCGGCTCGCAGGCCCACACGGTGCCGTAGCCGCCACCGTGCAGTGGCAGCACCGCGACGGGGCCGCTCGAGGTGAAGCGTTCGTATGCGGTGCCGTCGTGCGGGCGGTCCGTCCGCACCGGCGCGGTGATCGCCACCTGGTCGTAGTCTTCGATCTGCGCCGCGATCCCTGCCGCAGCGCGCACGATGGAGTGGGCTCCATCGGCTGCCACCAGCAGACGGGCGCTCACCATTTCCTGCTTCCCGTCGGCGCCGATGACCGTGAGTGCCGCGCCGTCGGCGGCGATCTCGGCCGCCGCAACTTTCGCCGGCACGCGCAGCGTCACGCCGCCGGCCCGCTCGAGGCCGTGCCACAGTGCCCGGCCGATTACCCGGTTCGGGATCACGTAGCCGAAGGCATCGACGCCCTGCTCCGCGGCGCGCAGGCGTGCGCTGCCGAATCGGCCGGCCTCCGAGACATGGATGGTGCGGATCGCGGCGGCCTCGCCGGCCAGCGCATCCCACACGCCGAGTCCCTGGAAGATGCGCCGCGTCGCGTTGCCGAGTGCCGTCGTGCGCTCATCGAAACTCGGCTGTACGCTCGAGTCCGGCGCCACGCCTTCGACGAGCAGCACGCGCCGCGGGCTGCCGCTCAGCGCGAGCGCGAGACTCGCGCCGACCAGCCCGCCGCCGACGATGACGACGTCGAAGTCCTGCGGCGCACCGCCTGTGGCCTCATGCGTGGGCACGCTGACCCCTGCGTGCCCTGGTGTGCGGCCGCACCGGTGCCGCTTCGGCGGCGCTCTCGTGAGGTTCGGCCATCAGCGCCTCGATCAGATCGGGATCCTTCGGGACCCCGTCGCTGAGCACCTCGCACCCGCTCTTGGTGACCGCGACATCGTCTTCGATCCGCACGCCGATCCCCTGGAAGCGCTTCGGCACGCCGCGCGCACCGTGCGGGATGTAGATGCCCGGTTCGATGGTGAGCACCATGCCGGGTTCGAGTACCCGCCAGGCATCGCCCACCTTGTAATCCCCGACATCGTGCACGTCCATGCCGAGCCAATGTCCGGTGCGATGCATGAAGAATCGGCGGTAGGCACCGTCGCGCTCGAGTTTCGCCGGCCGGCCTTTGAGCAGTCCGAGCCGCACCAGCCCCTGGGTGACGACCCGCACCGCCGCCTCGTGCGGCGCGTTCCAATCGTTGCCCGGTCGCACCTGGGCGATCGCCGCGAGGTTCGCCTCGAGCACCACGTCGTAGACGGCACGCTGCTCGGGCGTGAAACGGCCGTTGACCGGGAACGTGCGCGTGATGTCCGAGGCGTAGTACTCGTACTCGCAGCCGGCGTCGATCAGGACCACGTCGCCGTCGCGCATCGGCTGGTTGTTCTCGTTGTAGTGCAGGATGCAGCTGTTCGGCCCCGACCCGACGATCGGATAATACGAGGTATCGGCGCCGTGACGGCGAAACTCGTGCACGACCTCGGCCATGAGTTCGTACTCCATGCGCCCCGGCCGGCAGAAGCGCATGGCGCGCACGTGCGCCAGCGCCCCGATGCGGGCCGCCTCGCGCATCAGTTCGAGCTCGGTGCGCGATTTGAACAGGCGCTGCTCGTGCAGCACCTGATCGAGCGCCACGAACTCCTGCGGCGGATGGCGTCCGTTGCGCGCCTGGGTGCGCAGGCCGTTCACCCAGCCGACGACGCGCTGGTCGAACTCCGGGTAGATCCCCATGGTGTAGTAGACCTTGGCGCGGTTCTCCATCAGACCGGGGAGAATCTCATCGATGTCCGTGATCGGAAACGCATCGTCCGCACCGAAGATGCGCCGGGCGCCGGCGGGGCCGGCGCGCCGTCCGTCCCACGTCTCACGCGCCGGATCGCGCTCGCGCACGAACAGGATGTACTCGGCCTGCTCGCGCCCGGGCACCAGCACGGCGACCGACTCCGGCTCGCGAAAGCCGGTGAGATAGTGGAAGTCGCTGTCCTGGCGGTAGGGGAAATCGACGTCGTTGTTACGCTTGCGCACCGGGGCGCAGGGCACGATGGCGATGGCATCTCGGCCCATCAGGCGCAGCAGCGCGCTGCGGCGGCGGGCGAACTCTTCGGCGGGGCTCTCAGGCTTCAATGAAAGGGTGCTCCAGGTGAGGGCGGCGGCTCGCGCATCGGGGCGAGCTCCTCGAAGACCACTTGCACACTGACCCGGATGAACTCGACGAGTTCGGCGTACGCGGCCTCGTTCGATTCCTCGCTCTCGGCCGTGTCCACCGCGGCGCTGCCGATCTCGGTGATGTCGTTGACGATCTCGCTCACCTCGCCGGGCATGCTCGCCGCATCGCGCAGCACCCCGACGCCGAGGCCGTAGAGAAATCCCTGACACCACAGCGCGAGTGCCCCGGCGCGCTCGAGGATCGGCCGGCCGTCGTCGGGCAGCAGCAGATCGAACTGCATCTGTGCACCGTTCAGCGCCCCGGCGGTGTCGCGGAACAGCCCCTGCAGCGTCTGTGCGCTCGGGTGGCGGGCCGAACCGTCGGGCAGAATCTCGAGCAGCCAGTCCTCGAACCGGTACCCCGGCGCCGAGCACAGCGAGCCGGTCAGCGTGCCGTGCGCCTCGGCGGCATCCGTGAGGGAGTGTTCCGCACTGAGGACACTTTGTATTTCGGCATAGTCGGCGAGCATCATTGGCCGCCATTATGCCGCATGTCGGCGCCGCGGGATCCCCCGGACCCCCTCGGGGGGCGGCGCCGGGCGCTCATTGACCGCACAGAGAGCGCGGCACTATAGTCGCGCCAGCATGAGCGCTGCCGCACCTTCAGTTCTGGAAGCCGAGCTCGGACGTCTCGCCGGACGCATCGATGAGCTGCTCACGGCTCTGGAACAGCTGCGTGAGGAGAACCGCGCCCTGCGCCAGCGACATGAATCCCTCGCCAGCGAGCGCGCCACTCTCTTGCAGAAGAACGAACAGGTGCGTGCGCGGGTCGAAGCGATGATCGGACGGCTGAAGACGCTGGAGCATGGCGCGTGAGCCATGATCCGGCCCGCGTCAGCGTGCGCATCCTCGACCGGGATTACACGGTCGCCTGTCCGCACGAGGAGCGGCCCGCGCTGCTCGAGGCGGCCGAGTACCTCAATGCCCGCATGCGCGAGGTGCGCGACAGCGGCAAGGTGATCGGACTCGACCGCATCGCCGTGATGGTCGCACTCAATATGGCCAACGAGCTGCTGCAGGTACGCGAGCAGGGCAGCCGGGGCTCGGTGGAAGCCGGCGACCAGGTGCGCGCGCTGCGCGAGCGCGTCGAAGCGGCCCTCGGGCACAACCCCCCGCTCGAGCTGTGAGCTGCGGCGCGCCGCGATCCGCTCTCCTGCGCCCGCCCCGCCTTTGGTGTACAGTGCTGCGAGCGTCGCCTGCGGTGTTCGACACGCGGGCCGGGTTACCTCGGACCCTAATTGAAACACCCATGGGACTTTTGGGCTTGCCGGCAGAATTGTGCAAGTCCGCCCTGAGCGGAAAGCCTTACCTGCCGCAGCCCGTCCCACTTGTTGCTCCGGTTCGAGAGCAACGGTTCGCACCGGCACAGGCGGGTGACGCTCTCTGATTCCAGCCTGCAGCAGTCCCGCGCGGCGCTGCGGGCCGATCTCCGGCGGGCACGCCGGAGCATCTCGTCGGCCGAGCGCGCGCGCTGCGCGCGCAGGGTGACGCTGTTCGCCGATCGGACCGGATTGCTGCATCCGGCGCTGCGGATCGGTCTGTACCTCTCCCTGCCTGAAGAACTCCAGACCGGCGCACTCCTCGCCCTCGCCCGCCGCCGCGGCTGCCGGATCTATCTGCCGCGCATCGACGCGGCCCCCGAATCACGCTCGATGCAATTCGTCGGCTACGGCACACGCGTGCGGCACAACCGCTTCGGCATTCCCGAACCGCGCGGCGCGGCGCTGCCGAGTGCGCGCCTGCTCGATGTGCTGTTCATCCCGCTCGTCGGCTTCGACCGGCGCGGCAACCGGCTCGGCATGGGCGGCGGTTACTACGATCGCGCGCTCGCATTCACGCGTGCGAGCGCGCCGGGTGCGCGGCCGCTGCTCGTTGGACTCGCCTACGCGCTGCAGCAGCTCGATCGCATCGAACGCGCCGCGCACGATGTGCCGCTCGACATGGTGATCACCGAGCGCAGCGTCGTGCACTGCGGACGCGTGCGCACGCTGCGATGAGCGGCGGGAACACACTGC
>JAKADE010000314.1 GCA_021820785.1 Pseudomonadota bacterium | reverse complement strand
CGGGTAACGCCGGCAGGATGCGGGCGGAGGCCTCGATCAGCTCGAGCTTGATGTCTTCATCGGGGTCGATGCCATCGAGACCAAAGGAGATGAGGTCTCGGGTCGTGTTGCGCAGCTCCGCGGCGAGCTCCACCCCGGTCGCGCCGGCGCCGATGATGGCCACGTGGAGCTGCCCCGGCTGCAAAGGACCCGCCTGGCCGTGCGCGCGCATCAATGAGTTGACCAGCTGGCGATGAAAATGTGCCGCCGCGGCCGGGATCTCGAGCGCAATCGCGTAGTCCTTCACGCCGGGAGCGCCGAAGTCATTGGTGAGGCTGCCGACGGCAATGATCAGGGTGTCGTACCCATACACACGCTCGCCGGTGATCTCCACACCTGCCTCATCGAGCACCGGTGCCACATGCACCTCGCGGCTCCGGCGGTCGAGGCCGACCATTTCCCCGAGCCGGAAGCGGAAGTGATGCCAGTGGGATTGAGCGAGATAACTGAGCTCATGAACGCTCAGATCCATGCTGCCCGCAGCAACCTCGTGCAGCAAGGGCTTCCACAGGTGCGTGCGGTTGCGGTCGATGAGCTCGATCGTCGCCCGGCCGCGCTTGCCCAGGGAGTCCCCGAGCATCGTGGCGAGCTCAAGGCCGCCCGCGCCCCCACCGACGATGACGATTCTGTGATTCCTCGTGGTCAATAGCCTTCCCCTGCCACCTTGCCGCGAAACACGACATACTGATAGGCGTTATAGGCAAGCATCACCGGGATCAGCATGCCGATGCCGATCAACATGAAAACCAGCGTATTGCTGTCAGCCGCGGCCTGGTCGACAGTGACCGAGCCCGGCACGATATACGGATAGAGGCTCGCCGCGAGTCCGAGGAACGAGAACAAGAAGATGAGCAACGTCCATACGAAGGGGGCGAACTCGTAGCGGCGCCGCAGTGCCCGCAGGAGCATCAGGAAGGCACCCCCGGCGAGCAGCGGCAGCGCGGCAAAGAGATAAAAGTCAGGCATCGTGAACCAGCGCGCCGCGACCTGCGGATAGCGCAGTGGCGTCCATACGGTGACGATGAGTGCCACTGCCAGCATGCTCCAGGCGAGGGAGCGGCTGTAGCGGTAGCATTGCGTCTGGATGTTACCGCTGGTCTTGATGATCAAGTACCCGGCACCCAGCAGGCTGTAGCCGGTAATCACTCCGACCACCACCACCGCGGAGAACGGCGAGATCCAGTCCCAGATGCTGCCAACAAACACCCGATTCTCGACGTCAATGCCGGCCAGCATACCGCCGAGCGCGAATCCTTGTGCCACGGCAGCCAGCAGGCTGCCGATCCCGAATAGAATTCCCCAGAAGGCCTTGCGCCGGGAGAGGGCATGGAACTCGAAGGAGACGCCACGCAGCATGAAGCCGAGCAGCATCAGAACGATCGGCACGTACAATGCGTGTAGCACTGTTCCGTAGGCCAGCGGGAAGGCGCCAAAGAGGGTGCCGCCGAGCACCACGATCCAGGTCTCGTTGGCGTCCCAGATGCTGCCGAGACTCAACATCATCGTGCTGCGGCGCTTCTCGTCGGCGAACAGCGATAGCATGCCCACGCCGAGATCGAATCCATCGAGGACCACGTAGAGCACCAGGAAGAGGCCGACGATCAGGAACCAGATGCCGGCCAGCAGAACATGGATGTCATTCGGGGGAGGGGTTGACACGTCAATGGCCTCCAGTCACCTGGGCAATTCCGACAGGAGTGGTCGCGTCCGGGGACGGCTCGAATTCTGGTCCAGAGCGAATGATGCGCAGGACGAATCTCACGGCCGTGATGCCGATGAGGCCATAAAAGAGCGCAAACATGAGCAACGACCACACGACCGTACCGGGGGGCATCTGACTGAAGCCCGTGCTGGTGCGCATCAGGCCGTAGACGAGCCACGGCTGCCGACCGACCTCGCGCGTCAGCCATCCCGCCTCGAGCGCGGCATAAATGGCCGGGACGGCGACAATCCAGCCGCGCAGGAGCCACTTGCTCTCCGGCAGCCGCGCAGGATCGAGCGATTCGCGGCGGCGCCACCACTTGAGCAGGGTTGTCCAGGCCATGAGCGCGACGAACACACCCGCGGCGACCATCACGCGGAAGGCATAGAACGGGATCCATACGGGGGGCTGATCGGCGGGCTTGAAATGGGTCAGCCCCACGACCTTGCCCGTGAGGCTGTGCGTTGCGATGAGGCTCAAGCCGTCGGGGATCTTCAGCGCCCAGTCGTTGCGCTGATGCGCCGAATCGGGGATGGCGAGCAGTGCCCAGGGCGCGCCCTCACCGCGGGGGTTGGTATGCCAGTGGGCCTCGATCGCGGCCAGCTTGGCCGGTTGGGTCTGAGCAAGGGCTCCGCCCGCCGAGTCGCCGATCAGGATCTGCAGCGGCGCGACCACGGCCAGGGCGAGCGCCGCCCATTTGAATGTCGGCTGGAAGAACTCGACGAAGCGCCGCTTGAGCAGGTAGTACGCGCTCACGCCGGCGATGACGACGAGGCTGAGCTCGATGCAGGCCATGAACATGTGCCCGAACCCGTAGGGCGTATCTGGATTGAACACCGCCCGCAACCAGTCCGTCACGACGAACGTACCGTTCTCGAGCCTCACGCCGGCGGGCGTTTGCATCCACGAATTCGCCACCATGATCCAGAAGGCCGAGAGCGTGCTGCCGAAGGCGACCATGCCCGTGGCGAAGAGGTGCATCTTCGGGCTCACGCGCTTCCAGCCGAAGAGCATGATGCCGAGGAATCCCGCCTCGAGCATGAAGGCCATGGCGGTCTCGAAGCCGAGGATGTTTCCCATGAAATCTCCCGAGGCGCTCGAGAACGGTCCCCAGTTGAGGCCGAAGGCGAATTCCATCGGAATCCCGCTGATCACGCCCACCCCGAAATTGACGAGGAAGAGCCGAGTCCAGAACCGCGTTTGCTGATACCAGAACGCCTTGCCGGTCTTCAACCAGGTCGCCTCCATCGCGAAGAGAATGAGCGCCAGGCCGATGGTGAGTGGGGGCCACAGGATGTGGAACAGCGCGTTGAAGCCGAACTGGATCCGGTCGAGCATCTCGGTGTTGGAAAGGAGGCTCATTTGGGGTGCTCCAGCTAGGCGCGAAGGGAGGGGAGGCGTTCGGGGAACGAGCGCGCGGTGTGGGTGCGCGGCCAGGAGTGCCCGCGCAGAATCACGTTCCAATACAGTCGCGGCAGGAAATACTTCTTCAACGCTAGGCTCGGCGGGGCACGCGTGGATCGAGCGGGAAGCTCGGCGACACTTGGCCGTCGTAGCAGAATTCGGCGAGCATGACCTTGCCCAGAGAGGTCACCAGGGGACAGGAGGCGTAGCCGTCGTACCGGGCGGACAGAGCGCGACCCTCGAGCGCGCATAGCAGGTTCTCGATCACCACGGGCACCTGGTTCTTCACCGCCGCGGCGGTCTTGCTGGTCGGCGCCGAGCAGCAATCCCCGAGGGCGAATATGTTCTCGTGCGCAACGTGTTGCAGCGTGTGCTTGTCGACCGCCACCCATCC
Source organism: Pseudomonadota bacterium (assembly GCA_021820785.1). The sequence goes on along the minus strand of JAKADE010000314.1, from coordinate 971 downwards.
GGCCGCATCGCCGAGCGGGCTCTGGCGGATGAACTCCGGCGGCCCCTGCGGGGGCACGACGTGCAGGAAATCGAACTTCACCGACTCACGCACGGGTCCGGCCGGCGCTTGCCGCTCGAACCAGGCAGTCCGCGCCGCCCCATCAACCGCGACCAGGCTGCATCCGGTATGCGCCTCGGCGGCGTATTGCGCCATGATCACATCGAGCGCGCGCGAGTAGAACGGCACGCTGAACATCGCACCGCCGGCGTTGTAGAAGTCCAGCTGTGCGCTGACTCCCGTTTTGCGCCAGTGATCGGCGGCGAGATACAGGATCTTCTGTGGCGCCCCGGCACACTTGAACGGAGCGGCCGGCTGAGTGAACACCGCGTGCCCGCCCCGCCACTGCCGCAGGCATTCCCACGTATAGGGCGCATGCTCGAAGGCGTAGTTGCTGCTGACACCGTTCCTGCCGAGCGTCTCGCTCAAGCCCTCGATACGCTGCCAGTTGCACTGCAGCCCGGCCGCGACGACGAGCATCCGGTAACGCAAGGCGCTGCCCTCCTCGAGGCTCACCTGCCGCTCGCCGGGATCGAAGCCTGCGCATCGTGCCCGGATCCAGGCGCAGTCGCGCGGGATGAGCCCTGCTTCGCTCCGGCACGTCTTCTCAATCCGGTAGGCCCCGCCGCCGACCAGCGTCCAGGCCGGCTGGTAGTAATGTCTGTCGGAGGGCTCGATCACCGCGACGGAGAGTTGCGGCCGCACGCGGCGCAGCCGCGCCGCCACCGAGAGGCCGGCGAAGCCGCCGCCAACGATCACCACGTCAAACTGGGAAGTTATTGCTGTCATCTCACGACTCTACGGTTTACTACCGCCCATCCGGCGGCGGTCAGGGCCGATCGAGCCCCGCAAGTCCGGGCGGCTCCCGGTCCGAGGCTTCGGCCCCGACCGGCAGGGCGCACGCCGCAGGGTCCATCAGGCCGGTCTCGCTC
>JAKADE010000313.1 GCA_021820785.1 Pseudomonadota bacterium | reverse complement strand
GTGGAGCTGCGCCCGGTGGTCCAGGGCCAGATGGCCGCCCAGCAGCCGAAGTACACCGGCCAGCGCCTGTCGCTGAACTTCCAGAGCATCAAGGTGCGCGCGGTGCTGCAGCTGCTCGCCGATGCGAGCGGCCAGAACATCGTGGTCGCCAATTCCGTGCACGGTACCGTGACGCTGCGCCTGCACGACGTGCCCTGGGACCAGGCGCTGCACCTAATCCTGCAGATCGAAGGGCTCGGCGAGCGCCACCAGGGCAACGTCATCCTGGTCGCCCCGCAGGCGGAGCTCGCCGCGCGCGAGAAGGCCGAACTCGCCGCCGAACAGGCGGTCCAGCAGCTCGAGCCGCTGCGCTCGGAATACATTCAGATCAACTACGCGAAGGCAGCGAACCTCGCCGCGCTGATCAAGTCGCAGGGCCACTCGCTGCTGTCCAAGCGCGGCAGCGTCACGGTCGACAAGCGCACCAACACGCTGCTGGTGCAGGACACCCCGGATCGCCTGGCGCAGATCCAGCGCATGGTGCGCCGGCTCGACGTGCCGGTGCGCCAGGTGCTGATCTCCGCCCGCGTGGTGCTGGTGAACAACGACTTCGAGCGCCAGCTCGGCACCCGGCTCGGACTCACCGACGTGCAGGCCAACGGCGCGAACGGCATCGTGGCGACCACCGGCACGGCAGCAGGTACCGACACGATGGTCAGTTCGGCCATCGGCAATGTGCAGGCCAATAACTCGCCGTACCCGGTCTCGATCCCGACCGGCTCGAGCGCCGGGAACCGCTACGACGTCAACCTGCCGGTGAGCAACCCGGCCGGTTCGATCGCCTTCGGCATCCTGAGCGGCAACTACCTGGTGGACCTCGAGCTGTCCGCGGCGCAGGCCGAGACCGAAGCGAAGGTCATCTCCTCCCCGCGGGTCATCACCGCGAACCAGCGTCAGGCGACCATCCTGCAGGGCACCGAGATCCCCTACCAGCAGTCCGCTTCGAGCGGCGCGACCTCCATCGCCTTCAAGCGCGCGGTGCTGGAGCTGAAGGTCACCCCGCAGATCACTCCCGACAATCGCATCATCCTCACGCTCGAAGTGCGCGATGACGCGGTCGGCCAGGAAGTCGTCGCCTCCGGTGGCGTGCAGGTACCGGCGATCGACACCCGCGAGGTCACCACGCAGGTGCTGGTCAACGACGGCCAGACCGTCGTTCTCGGCGGCATCCTGCAGACCAACAATACCCATACGATCAACAAGGTGCCCTGGCTCGGGGACATCCCGATCATCGGCCATCTGTTCAAGAATACGGATCACAAAAACTACAAGGATGAACTGTTAGTGTTTGTGACGCCGAAGATCATTCATCAGAACCCGGCCGTGTATTGACCGGCGTGCCGTGGGGCGAAGACGCCTAAACAGGAATTTCAGGGTGCAAGGCATATGAACAAACTGGTCTCGACGATCGTGCTGGCCGCCGCGAGCTTGGCGATTGCGGGCTGCGGTGGCGGCTCGGGCGCCTCGGTCCTCAGCAGCGGCACCGGCAGCAGCGGCTCCAGCAGCTCCGGGTCCGGTTCCGGAACCTCTACCAGCACGCTGTACCAGATCGGTAGCGGCTCGGGCAGCAGCTTTCAGCCGGGCGCCATCGCCATCGCCAGTGCGAGCCTTTCGGCCGGCGGCTCTACGAGCCTGACCGTCTCGGTCGTCGACCAGAAGGGCAACCTGTACTCCTCGAGTACCGCGCCGCTCACGGTCACTTTCAATTCCACGTGCATTGCGCAGGGCCTGGCCGTCGTGACGGCCTCGGGTGCGTCCACCACGGGCAGCACCCCGAATACAGTGACCACCTCCAGCGGCACCATCAACGCAACCTACACGGCCAAGGGCTGCAGCGGCTCGGACGTCATCACTGCGACGACCTCGATCAATTCCGCAACCCTCAGCGCGACCGGCACGGTGAACGTGGCGGCGGCGACGGCGGGCTCGATCCAGTTCATTTCGGCCACCCCGACGACCATCGGGCTGAAGGGCACCGGGCAGCCAACGACCTCCACCGTAACGTTCAAGGTGCTCGATTCCACCGGCGCTCCGCTGCCCAATGCCAAGATCAATTTCTCGCTGAACTCCACGGTCGGCGGAATGGCGCTTGCACCGACCAGCGCGGTTTCGGCGGCAGATGGCACCGTCCAGACCGTGGTGAGTTCGGGAACGGTGCACACCGTGGTCACGGTGACCGCCTCATTGAGCGCTTCAGGCAGCTCGCCGGCACTGACGACCCAGTCGAGCAATCTCACCGTCACCACCGGCATTCCGGCCTCTGCCGCGTTCTCGATCGCGGAGAGTGCCGCGCAGTATGGCAGCGGTGGCACGAGCAACGTCCCGGCCTGCCCGAACGTGGAAGCCTGGAATACCGACGGGGTGGTCGTTCCGATCACCGTCCGCCTGGCGGATCGATACAACAACCCGGTGCTGGATGGCACCGCAGTGACCTTCTATACCAACGGCGGCCACATCCAGGGTAGCTGCACCACCTCCGGCGGCAGCTGCTCGGTGAACTGGACGAGCGCCAATCCCCGGCCGCTGACCAACTCGGATAATCCGCCGCTGCTGGCCAATGGGCGCGTCATGATCCTCGCCACGACGATCGGCGAAGAGTCCTTCACGGACCTCAACGGCGATGGTTTCTGGGAGCCCGGCGAGCCGTTCCAGAACCTCGGCGAGCCGTACGATGACGCCAACCAGAATGGCCAGTATGACGCCGGGGAGTACTTCCTCGACTACAACCAGAATGGCAAGTGGGATGCCGGTGACGGAACGTTCAAGGGCATCACCTGCACCGGAACCACCGCGAGCTCCACCTGCTCGACCACGCTGCTCGCCATCGGCGCGCAACAGCTGATCATCATGTCTTCGGGGCAGGCCCAGATCCGCAACATCACGGCAGGGGGCGGATTCAGCGGCACCAGCAGCGGACTGACGATCACCCACGGTCAGAGCGGGTCGATCACGTTCAATGTGGCCGACATCAACAACAATCCGATCCCGGCCGGTTCGACCATCGCAGTGAGCGCCGACTCGACCGTCGGCACTGTAAGCAGCACGACGTCCACGTTTACGGAAGGCTGCAGCACCGCAGTGGGCGGCGACAACTTCACCAGCTATGTCACCGCAGCATCGAGCGCCGGGAGCGGAAACATCACCATTACGGTGACCTCTGCCGGCACCAAGACGGTCACGAGCACCGTCATTCCGGTCACGGTCAATTAGGACGGACTGCGATGCCGGGTTTAGGCGGGTGCGGGCGATACCTGCCCCCATCTAGGCCCGGCGCGACCTGGGAATCCGGGGTAGCGCCGACGGAACGTCGCGCACGGTAACGATGTCGTCCCGGAGTGACGCTCGGGTAACGGCTCCCGAAACAGGGAAGTCCACAAAGGCAGTGCGGGTGAACACCCCTGCTCCGGATGCCTCGGGTCGCAGGAAATGGATGCGACTGGCGTCGCGGCCGAGACCGAGTGCCGAGAAAGCGGCGCAAGACACCGCCTTTCGGGCTGCCCGCCTTGGTATCCTCATGCCTGCACCATGCAAGGCAAACCTCCCAATATCTTCCTCATCGGCCCCATGGGCTCGGGCAAATCGGCCGTCGGGCGCAATCTCGCCCGGTTGCTGCGCGTACCGTTCCACGACAGCGACGTGGAGATCGAGCGGCGCACGGGCGTCGACATTCCATTCATCTTCGACAAGGAGGGTGAGGCGGGCTTTCGTGAGCGCGAGCGCGAAGTGATTGCCTCGCTGACGACGCTGCGGCACGTGGTGCTCTCGACCGGCGGCGGGGCGGTCATGCTCGAGCAGAATCGCCGCCTGCTCGCCGAGAACGGCTGGGTGGTGTACCTGAAAACCTCCGTCGCGCAGCAGGCCGAGCGGGTCAAGCCCGGGCGGCAGCGGCCGCTGCTCAGCGGCGTCGCGGATCCGGCCGAGCGTCTGCAGGAGCTGATGCAGATCCGTGACCCGCTGTACGCTTCGATTGCCGATCTGACGGTGAATACCGACGGCCGCCAGATCAAGGCGGTGGTGCGCGACATCCTGCAGCTGATCCGCTAGATTGCCGTACATGAGCAGCGTGGCGCATACACTGACGGTCGAGCTGGGCAGGCGCAGTTATCCGATTCTGATCGGCGACGGCGTGCTGAGTGATGGCGCGCTGCTCGCCCGGCACGTTCCCGCTCGTGACGTGCTCATCGTCAGCAATACGACGGTGGCGCCGCTGTATCTCGAGGCGCTGGAGCGCGCGCTCAGCCCGCGCCGGGCGGTCGCAACGCTGTTGCCGGACGGCGAGTCCTACAAGACGCTCGATACCGTGGCTCGCATCCTGGATGTGCTGGTCGCGAATCGGTTCGGGCGCGACTGCGTGGTCGTCGCCCTGGGCGGCGGCGTGGTGGGCGACATGGCCGGGTTTGCCGCCTCCGTCTACCAGCGCGGCGTGGCCTTCGTCCAGGTGCCGACCACCCTGCTCGCCCAGGTCGATTCCG
>JAKADE010000312.1 GCA_021820785.1 Pseudomonadota bacterium | reverse complement strand
TCCAGGCGCACGAGCAGGCGATCGCGGCCGCCCACACCCGCTACAACGAGGCGGCGAGCGCGCTGAACTCCCGAATCGAGATGCTCCCCGAGACGCTGATCGCGAGCCTGTGCGGCATGACGCCCGTGGCGCTCCTGCAGTGCGAGGCGACCGCGCAGGCAGACATCGGCCTCGGTCTGGCCTTCGGCAAATGACCGGGGCGCAGGACGCCCCCTCAAGCGCGCGCTCACCGCGGCCGATAACTTGGACAGATCCATCCCGCAGGATGCCTGCATGTCTTTAAGTTCCCGCACATCCGTCGGTTGCCGCGCCTGCCGCGAACCGGGCATTGCGCCCGAGTTCACCATGGCCTTTCAGCCCATTCTCGACAGCGATTCCGGCGCCGTGTTCGCGCACGAAGCACTGGTGCGTCCCATCGGCGGCGGCTCCGCATACGACGTGCTCGGCCAGATCACCGAGGAGAACCGCTACGCGTTCGATCAGGCCTGCCGGGTCAAGGCCATCAGCCTCGCCGCCGAACTCGGGATGCGCAGCCTGCTCAACATCAACTTCCTGCCCAATGCCGTCTACCAGCCGGCGGCCTGCATCCGCGCCACGCTCGAAGCGGCGGCCCGCACCGGCTTTCCGGTGACACAGATCGTGTTCGAGGTGACCGAGGACGAGCGCTCGCGCGATGCGAAGCACCTGATGGCCATTTTCAACGAATACAAGCGCCACGGCATGCGCACGGCGATCGATGATTTTGGCGCCGGACATTCCGGCCTGAACCTGCTGGCGCAGTTTCAGCCCGACATCGTCAAGATCGACATGGCGTTGACGCGCGAGATCCACGCTGACCGGGTGCGCAGGACCATCACCCGTTCCATCGCGCAGATGTGCGCACAGCTCGGCGTCACTGTGATTGCCGAGGGCATCGAATCGCTCGATGAGGCGCTGTGTCTGCGCGACCTCGGCATTCATCTGCTGCAGGGCTACTACTTCGCCCGCCCCCAGCTCGAAGCACTGCCGCCGGTTGCGCCGGGAGCGCTCGAATCGCTGCGCCGCGCGACCCCGCCGTCGAAGCCGATGTCGCTCAGCGCCCACTGAGTCCGCCGCTTCCGTTCTTGCCGCAATTCCCGCGGCGCGGCGCGCACTCACTGGCTCAAAAACGCTCGCGGGCGGGGGCCACGAAGGTCCCCGCCCGCGAGACATCATCATCAGCCGTGCCGGCGCGCCTCAGGACTCAGCCGAAGACGCCCTCGACACGTGCCCTGGGAGTACGGCTCAGCCGTTGCCCCAGCCGTCCCCACCACGCGCATAGGTGGTGCAGGCATGCGCGGCGTTGTTGTACTCCGGCTGAATCCAGTACGCATGACCGTTCAGATTGACCCGGCTGGGGTCGAAATACACGGTCGTGGTCGGACCCGGCACCGCCGGCGGCGGCGGATTGATGGCGAGGAAGCTGCACTCGTCACCGATCTCCTGGCCGAACAGGCCATTGGCCTCCTCGTTCCACCAGCCCGTCGGCCAGTTGCCCGAGGTATTCGGGTCGGTGATGGTCTCGAACGTCTCGTGCGACAGGACACTGTCCGTGGAGTCCACCAGCTGACCGTTGCCGGTGTTCGGTCGCACCGAGCAGCCGCTCACGTCCTGATACGGCTCCACCGTATACAGCGCCAGCGTCGAGTTGGGGAACACCGAGGCATTGTGGTACGCACAATAGTTGAAGGTGCTCGGATTGTCCGGCGAGTAGCACTGCCCGGAGGGCTGGCACTCGTCCTGACCCGGCGGCAGGAAGATGTCGTAGATGGCGTGAAAGCCGGTCGGCAACCCGAACGCAGTCGTCACCTCGTATACGATTTCCTGCATCTGGAAATCCGACAGCGCGGTGCCGGGCGTGAGGCCATTCAGCGTCACCATGATGGCCTGTGGAAACACGCGGTACCGATCGCCGTCATAGGCGTGAACATACTGATCGGTGATGTGAATCATCTGGCTGCGACCGAGATCGTGCAGGAAGCCAGCCGGATCACCCCAGCACGAGGCAATGGAGTTGCATGACCCGTTGGTCGTCGTATCGACGTAGATCATGTACTCGGTGGCGGTCTGCACCGTGTGTCCGCCGTGGTACTCCAGAGTGCCGGGATAGCGGGTGCTCTTATTGTTGTCCTGCCAGTCCCCAGACGAATCGCCGGGACCGGCCCCGCGCATCTCGAACCGCTGCGCGCTCTGCGCCATCCGGCCAGCCGCCGTGTTGGCGTACAACACGTGCGGAATGCCCTGATGCGCCTGCGCAACCACGCTCGCTGCGGCGCCTGAGAGATCCACCGTCAGATGCAGCGCCTGCTCTGCGGCCTGGACCGGCGAGCAGGTCAGCACCGTCGCAATCGTGCCGGCCGCCGCGGCCAACGCGAAGGACCATAAACGCGACCTTTGCATGGAGTGACTCCTCATTTGTTATTTCCATTCGAACCGGAGAGCTTCGTTGTTGTTCAACATACAGCCCGTTGTTATTGCAGACACCCCGGAGAACGCCTGACGCAGAGAATCGCAAGTGATGATCAGATCGATATTGGAAGCACTGGTTTTTCTGTGTATCAGTGCATCTTCCCCGAGAGATGCTGAATCAGCATAGGCGCCGCATTCCGCGCCTGTCAAGTTTGACACTTTTGTGTCAAACGGCATTCCGTTCGACACGCGCACCGCCCCTGGACGCGCCTTGATGAGCACCGTGCGAGCCGCCCGAACCCCCCCCCATATAGCTTCGCCCGGACTTGCGCGAGGCACCCACGCGGTGCTGCGCGCGGCGGGGGGCGGGGCGCGCCACCGGTGCGCCCCGCCGACCGTTGCGCGCACCTCGCAGTGTTGCTACGCTGCAACGGACCCGCCCCTGCGGCGCCGCGCGAGGACGCGCACATGATCTACGTGGCGATTCTAGTGGCCGCCGTATTCCTGCTCATCGCGTTTGCGGTCGAGCAGCTCGATCGGGCCTCCGGGCTGCCCTCGGTCGTCGTGATGATCGCACTCGGCCTGCTGGCGCAACCGCTGCTGCAGGCCGCCGGGTTCGTCGTGCGGGGCATCACGACGATCGTGCCCGTCGCCGGTGCCGTCGCACTGGTACTGATCGTGCTCGAAGGCGCCCTCGACATCGAACTGCGGCGCGAGCGATTGAAGCTCGCCGCCACGGCGCTCGTCATGGCGACGCTCGCGCTCCTGTTCTACGGCGGGGTGTTCATGCTCATCGCCGCCAAGGTGCTCGGGCTCTCCTACGTCCAGGGCGCGATCCTCGCCACTCCGCTCGCCCTCATCAGCAGTTCGGTCGCCATCCCCGCCAGCCGCAATCTCGGCCCGCATGCCCGCGAGTTCGTCGTATACGAGAGTTCCACCTCCGACATCCTCGGAGTGCTGGTGTTCTTCGCGCTCGTGCATTCCGGTGGGACGCTGCCGGGATTTCTCACCGGGCTTGCCGGCGGCGGCGTACTGTCGCTGCTGCTGGCGGCGGTCTGCTCCGTGGCGCTCGTGGCCATCTCCACGCGCGCCACCGCGCACGTGCGCTACATCCCGCTGCTCGCCGGACTGTTCGCGCTGTACGCCGCCGGCGAGCTGCTGCACCTCTCTCCGCTGATCATGGTGCTGCTGTTCGGACTGATGCTGAACAATCAGGCGGTCCTCGCCCGCATCCCGGGGGTGGCGCGTATCGCCGAGAAGATCTCGACCCAGACGGTCGGGGAGCTGAAGGTGCTGGTGCAGGAGCTGACCTTCGCCGTGCGTGGATTCTTCTTCTTCGTGCTCGGGTATTCGACGAAGCTCATCGACTTCACCTCGCTGCGCGCCTGGGCGGCGGCCGCGATCATCCTCGCGGTCATCTACGGACTGCGCTTCGTGATGCTTCGACCCTTCGGACGCACACTCAGCGCCGAACTCACCTGGCTCGCCCCGCGCGGCCTGATCACCACCGTGCTGTACCTCGAAGCGCGCCGCACCCTGCACCTGCCGGCCTATCTGGACGGCACGATCCTGCTCGTCGTGTTTCTCTCCGCGGCTGCCCTCACCCTGGTCCGCCGTCCCGCCGCCGAACCCGTCCTCGATTAGCCGGACCCGTCTGATCCCGGCGTCTCGGGCGCGGCGGCGAGCGCCAGCGCGGTCAGCTCCTCGTCGCTCGGCCGCTGGGCCTCGAGTGACTCGCGGGCCCGGGCGAGCCAGGGACGCGGCACGTGCACTTCGGCGTTCTGCTCGAGCCCGGGGATCGGCTCGAACGCCCTGACCTGCGCCGGGATACCGTCGGCCTGCAGCCGGCCGGCGAGCACCTGTGCGGCGAGCGGATCCGCACAGGCCTCGAGCAGCACCCACTCCACCTCATCGGAGCGCGATTCGTGGCGCGTCATCGGGGCTTCCTCAGTGACCCAGGTAATGCACGACCCACCGCAGCATCGCGCGGTAGAACAGCGCCCGGTGCACCGGGTCCTGGGGCATGTGATAGGCACCCGGTATGCCGAGAAATTTCACCGGCACGTGCCGGCTCGAGAGCGCATGGTAGA
>JAKADE010000311.1 GCA_021820785.1 Pseudomonadota bacterium | reverse complement strand
CCAGCGTCTCCTCCAGAGAACACCAATATTCATCGGCGCACTGCAATCCAGGACGCAGTCGCAAAAAATATGAGATCGAAGAGCCTGGCGCCGATTCTCATCACCGGCCTGCGTCAGAGCTTGCAGAGCTCGATGCGCCTGAAGGAGAACGCGACCCAGGTCGTCGATGCGATCACACAGCAGGGAATCGGACAGTTCCCGAATCCGGATGTGGCAGATGCGCTCTCCCGGCTACCGGACATTTCGCTGACTCACGACGCGACCGGGTCGGGCAACGAGATCACGATCAGAGGATTCGGTCCTCAGTTCAACCTGGTTCTGCTCAACGGCATGGAACTGCCCACGCAGACCGGGGGACGTCAGTTCAACTTCGACGTTCTTCCCTCCGAAGCGATCTCTCGAGCCGTCGTATACAAGACCAGTGAGGCCTGGCAGCCGGCGGATGCGATCGGCGGTCTGGTGGAGATGCAGACGGCGCAGCCTTTCGACTTCAAGGGGCCGAAGCTGGTTGCGAAGATCTCCGGGAACATGAATACCCATTCGTCGAAGGTGGAGCCGTCCGAGTTTCTTCTGCTCAGCAACACGTTCGATCATCAGAAATTTGGCGCCCTCCTGTCGATTGCGTCCCAGGAGCAGGCGACGACGACCTATGATCTATCCGGTGCGGGCTTCTTCAGTCAGCCAGTCAATGGTCCTGGGGAGCCAACGGCTGTCTGGCAGACGGGGAGCGGTGCGTCCGGGCTTCCGTCAAGTGTCTTGCTGCCCGTCACGGACGGCGTGAATAGCAATTACTACAATACCAAGCGCTTGAGCGTAAATGCGGCGTTGCAATGGCACGTGACGTCGGACGTCACCGCTACGTTGGATGGGATGTACAATAAGTACACAGAATTCAACTACAGTAACGATCTCGGGCTGTACGTCGACGGCAACCCGATCAACAATGGCGTGGTCGTACGGCCGGACGGCGTGGTCCAAAGCTTCACGACTCAGTCACATGCCGACTTGATCCAATCGACCGGCGGTGACCAGATCAGTCCGCAGTATCTGCGCACGATTCTCTTCAAGCTCAAAGGGAATGCGTTCGATCACAAGCTGCTCTGGGACCTCGCGGCGTCATATGGCACCAATACGGCGAGCAACTACCTAGATCCGTCCGTATTCTCAGTCGCGGGCTTTCCGATTCCTGTTTCGTACACCAGCAACGGTGGCGTCGGGGTCCCGACGCTGGGCACGACGTCGAGTCTCACGGACATCAGTCTTCCGCATGCGCACTTCACGGAAGTATCTGCGACCAGTAACGTCAACGACATTACGCAGCTGAGGACGAACGAAACCTGGGTGGTACCGAACTCGTGGGGTCCGTTGACGGACATCCGGTTCGGTGCGGCATGGAAGCGGAACAAGTATGTCACGTTCAGCTCCTATAACTCCGGGGACGTATGCGCCTACTGCGGCTACAGGGCGCAGCTTCCGGGCTACCTGTTCACCCCGACCAGCGTCGCCGGTAATTTCGCCAGCCCCTATCCGGGGTCCTTCCCGACGACTTGGCTGACCTATAACCCGGCGCAGTACCTGGCATTTCTCCAGAGTTCGACCGCATTTGCCGAGCAGGACGCGGCGGGTAATCTGCCGCCTGGCACCACGGCGGCCGCGGTTCAGGGATCCGGCGGATATGTGCCGCAGAGCGTCAATCAGGCGCCGCAGGATCTTGCGAATATCTCTGAGAAGAGCTACTCGGCATACATCCAGGGCGACTTCGGCGGTCGGATTTTCGGGCTCGCTTGGGGTGGGAACCTGGGACTGAGACTCGATCACACGTCGGCGGCGTCGACCGGGTACGGCCAAGTCCTGCAAGACATCACGCCGATTCCGAATGATCCGACGGGCGACAACGCGATCTACGCGAACAATGGCGCGGTTCTGGAACAAACTGCGAGCCACAGCTATACGTATGCATTGCCGAGCTTCAACTGGCGGTTGACGCTTCCGCGTCACGTGGTCGTTCGAGCCGCAGTCTCCAAGACGATGGCGAGGCCGCAACCGAGCGACCTGTCGCCCGTGATCAATTATGGCGGCAGCATCGTCTCGCCGTCGGAATTGACTGCATCCGGCGGAAATCCGAATCTGACGCCCTATACGTCGTTAAACTACGATTTTGGGCTGGAGTGGTATTTCTCGCGCGATGGCTACGTTGCGGCCGATGGGTTCGTGAAGAAACTCTCGAACTTCATTGAGTTGCTTCAGAGTCCGATTGCTGTGCCCATTACGAACAGTCAGCATCTTGCGCAATTTCCCGGAAACGTTGCGACATTCCAGCTGACTGCGCCAACGAACGTGGGAAGCGCGACGGTGAAGGGCGTGGGCGTTGCTGCTCAGTACATGTTCGTGCATCTGTTGCCCGGACCGTTCGATGGGCTGGGTATCACAGCGAATGCGACGTTCTTGTCAACGAACGCAGGTGTCAATTCCATTGGTGCTTCGGCGTCCGGAACGCAGCAGTTCGGGCTCACGGGCCTCGGCAATCTGGAGAACGTGACGCTCATCTACCAGAAATACGGAATCAGCGCGCGCGTGGCCTATAGTCGTCGCGGTCAGCATATTGTTGCCATCGGCGATGGCGTCAGTGCGCTGGCGCCGATTTACGAGAAGGCATATAGCGAGCTCGACGCGCAGATCGCTTATACCGTCAACAGCCACATCACAGTGGCGCTGTCAGGCGCTAATCTGACGAATGCGGTAATTCAGCAGTACGACACGCGCACGGACGAGTTCTATAATCTGGTCAACTATGGAACGCGCTACGAGATGAGTGTCACTGCAACGTTCTAGAGGCGTGACTTCGAGTTTGAGTCGGAAGGCTCGGGCTTGAGACGGATTCGCCATCCGTCGCGTTTGGAGTGCATGAGACGCGAGGCACGGGGCATAGCTCCGTGCCTCGCGGTTCGTTTTGCGCGGGTCGTTGTGGATTGACGGGAGTTCGAGAGACCAACGAGCAGTGAATGTGGACTGCGGCATACCGTTTGCTGATATGGCGCGCCGTAGCACTATTCTTCTGATCACGAGGCGGACGCTGGTTTCGGTGAGCTCGTGTTCGGAGCGACCGTCTTCCCTTTTCCTTCACGGCGCATGATTCCACCGCGGAAGTGGAATGCCGGACCCTGTCCTTAGATTCGATTGGTGCGAACTGTCGCTGTACGGAGCGCTCTGGCGCTTGACGGGCATTGACTCCAGTTTTTGCAGCGCGCGTACGAGGGGATGACGTGCGCGAGCGCGTAATTCGACCCGAGTTGTCCGCGGCCCCTCAACGCCGATTGAATTTCAGCCACGAATGCACGGGAGTCCGCGGGGCGCAGATGAGTCGACCGGGCGGCGGGGAGAATGTCGACGGTGGCGTGTGGCGCCCCGGGGGAGTGGTGAGGGTCAAAGGGCACCACGGAGCTCGAGTCGACGCGCAGCGTCGGGCATGAGTAACTCGCGCGACGTCATGCGATTGCTCAAGGCGAGCAGGACGGCGGCGAGTACCCAAGCGAGCGGCGGGAACCAGCTGATCAGGCTGGCGACGGGTTGAATGCCCAGAAGAATGCTCATATAGGCGACGGTCGCGGATGAGGCCAGCCAGTAGCGGAGCCGGTACGGTTCGTGGTTGCGGCGAGCGGTCATGGGGGCCTGGGCATTCGCCATGCTCACAACTGCAATCGTGGCGGCCGGCAGCCATGCAGGCATCGGCAGTATGATGTTCGGTGCCAGGCGACCGAAAAGCCATGCTGCGCTCACGGTCAGCATGAGTGGGGAGAGTTGGACTGCTTGAAGCAAAAACGTCGTGCGCCCCGTCGTCAGTGGCAGGCACCGCCACATCCACAATGAGCGGGTCCAGCGCTGGGCAACGATGACGGACGCGAGTGACACGGAGCCGAGAAATGTCCAGAGCACCGCTTCCGGTGCATGAGGGTAGGCGTTGCGCAGGAGCACGATTCCGCTCAAGCCGAGGCATGACATCCAGGCGGTTTGACGGAGCACGGATGAAAGGAGCACCCGCCGTAGCGGCGCGGCAGTTCTGGAGTTGTGCGCCGCTTCGTGGTTGGGGAGACGGCCGCCGGGTGATGCATCTGCCGTGGGCACCTGTCCAAGATGGGCGCGCAATAATGAGATGAGCAAGAGTCCGTTTCCCAACGAGATCATGATGATTGAGAAAAGTCGCGCAGGATACTGCAGCGGGTAGCCGTAGGTGGCCAGTAGGAACGGGACACCCCAGGCGGACAGCGAGGCCAGGGTGCGGCGTCGGTCGGCGACGAACCCGGTGCGCAGGGGAAGCCAGGCGAGATAACCGAAGGCCGACCAGACCCCGGCGACCTGCAGGACGATGGATGTGGTGGGCGGCACGGGCCAGGCCGTGCTTCGGTTGTTCAGCCCCGCGAGTAGCAGTGATGCGCTCAATGCGAGTGCCGGCAGGAGCGCCACGGTGCACCAGTGAGCCAGTGCAATGTCGCGCCGGGAAATCGGCAGAATCTGCCAGGG
>JAKADE010000310.1 GCA_021820785.1 Pseudomonadota bacterium | reverse complement strand
CGAGTTGCCGTTGGAGTCCGGCGGACGCACTGCGAGCAGGCCGTTCCACATGATCCGTTCCAGCCCATCGCCGTAGCGCGCATCGCCGGTGAAGCGCAGCAGGTAGCGTGCGAGCTTCATCGTCGCGTAGGTGCCGCAGGGCGTCTCGAAGTGATTGGCGGTGGTGGTGAGGCTCGAGTTCAGCGCGCCGCTGCCCGGGGCGATCAGTAACTCGTTCGGTCCCCAGCCGCCGGTGGCGAAACTCTGCTCGCCGAGAAAGCTCCAGCCGTTGACGATCGCCTCGAGATAACGAGGTTCGCCGAGCTGCAGATACGCCATGGCCGCGGAGCTCAACGCCATGACGTGGCTGTAGGCCTGGCGGCCGGCGAGCACGTTCTCCCCGCGCGCGAGTGGATCGAAGTACGGTTTGTCGAGCAGGTATTTCACTGCCAGATCGCGCACCCGCCGCTCACCGGTCAGGTGCGCCGCGGTGAACAGGTTCTCCGAGACGATGTAGGTCTCGTCGTAGGGGGGATTCTTGACCCCGATCCGGTCGCGACTGACCGGGGAGATGTAGGGCAGCGCGCCCTGGATGACCCGCGGGATGAGCGCTCGCGCCTGCGATACGCCGCTCAAGTGGTAGGCATCGATCAGCCCGATCATGTGTTTGTCGAGCACATACGCCGGCCACATCTTCCAGGCGCCCTCTCCGGCGTAGGGCACCGGGTTCGCCTCGAGCGCCGCGGCGAACCCGCGCACCAGCTCGTGCACTTTCGAGCGGCAGGCGCTATCGCCAGTGCAGCGGCCGATGCGGGCCAGCCCGGAGACGTACTGACCGAACGCATGGCCCGGGATGAATCCGTCCGCACCGTACCAGCCGCCCATGTCGATTCCCGGGGCGGGCAGCCCGGCGTGTTCTCGGTACACCTGCAGCAGCCGGTCGTTGTCGAGCGCCAGATAGTGTGCGTGGATGAAGTCGTATTGCGCTTTCAGCGCCCCGCCCGTGAGTGCGACCTGGTCGTAGCCGAACTCGTGCAGATGCTGCCGCGGCGCGCTCGGTACCGCGCGAGCCGGTGCTGCGGCGCGCGCCCAGCGGGCGCGCGTGCCGATGACCCCAAACCCGGCTGCGGTCGCGGCCGATTGCAGGAAGGTCCGGCGAGAGCTGGGTCGATTCATGGCGATACCTCGAGATACAGTCGATTGAGCGCAGCGATGAGTGCCGCTGCCGGTTCGCGCGCGCCGAGTGCTGCACGCAGACGCAGCGAGGCACGCTCCTGGAAGCTCATGTATCCGGCGTGGCGGGGGCGCACCCAGGCCCCCTCGAGCGTGGCGCGGGTGTTGCGGTAAAACCCGAGCGATGCGTCGTTGACGAGCGGATCTTCCCACGCGGCGGCGTGGGCTGGCTGGCCGCCGCCGGCCACGTACGGTCCACACTGCGCTTCAGCGCCCGCCAGCCAACGGGCGAATGCGAGCGCCGCATCGCGTTCGCGGCAATGCGCAGAGACGGCGATGCCGGTGCCGCCGAGCGCCGATCCGGCCCGCGACCCGCCGCGCTGCAGCGGGGCCAAATCGCTAAACGCGAGACGGACGCCGGGGGTGTCGCCCCGGGCATAACTGACGTAGCCGTACACCAGCGGCGCGCAGAGCGCGTTCGCGTCCGGTGCAGACAACTGTTCCAGCACTGCGATCGGGTCCCACTCGGCGCTGCGCGCATCGAGCCGCGCAGCGAGCTCGCGCAGGCGTTCATACGCTTCAGCGCCGGCCGCCGCATCGAACAGCGGGGCACCCTGCTCGCGCGCCGGGTGTCCGGCCAGTCCGCACAGGGAGAACAGCGCCATGAGATTGTGCGGCGGGCGCAACGGGCACAGCACGCCGCCGCCGGCCGCCAGCTCGAGCACGGCCGCCCAATCGGCCGGTGGCCCCGCGAGCCGGTCCGGCCGCCACGCCTGGACCTGCGCGGCAGCATCGATCGGCAGCGCCCACAGCTGTCCGTCAAACCGGTAACTCTGCAGCGAGGCGCCGACCGCCTCGCAGGCCGCTTCGGTGCCGGCACCGGCGTCCATCGGCGCGAGGCAACCCTCACGGGTGACCTGTCCGACGTGGGGGTGATCGATGACGATCAGATCGTAACGGGCGGCGAGTTCGGCGATCGGAAACGACTCAAAATCCTGCAGCGAGCGCCGCTCCCACTCGATCCGCACCCCAGTGCGCTCGAACCACGCGGCCGAACAGACGCCGAGCGGTCCGTAGCCGCGCGGGTGATCCCAGGTCATGCCCCGCAGCCGGATCGAGTGCGTCTCGCCCATCGCCCATCCCCCACTGTCCGTTCGCCGTCCGACGGTGCCGGTTGACACCGTTTGTTAACGAACATAGCATTTATCTGCAAACTATACGCGAGGAACCCGGTTGAAGACAGCGCACGCAGACCACGGCGCGCCGACGACGACCGCGGAGCGACCGCTGGAGGGGGTGCTGGTACTGGATTTCAGCCAGTTTCTAGCTGGACCCTCCTGTTGCCTGCGGCTGGCGGATCTCGGTGCCGAGGTCATCAAGGTGGAGCGTCCACAAGGCGGGGATCTGTCCCGCCGTCTGTATCTTGCCGACCAGGCGTTCGGCGGCGACAGCGCGCTCTTTCATACCATCAACCGCAACAAGCAGAGCTTCGCGGCAGATCTGAAGGATCCGCTCGACCTGCAGCGCATCAAGGCGCTGATTCGCCGTGCGGACGTGATGGTGCACAACTTTCGCCCCGGGGTGATGGACCGCCTCGGTCTGGATTACGCCACGGTCGCCGAACTGAACCCGGGACTGGTCTATGCGGCCATCACCGGTTACGGCGCCGGCGGCCCCTGGCGCAACAAGCCCGGACAGGATCTGCTGGTGCAGGCGATGTCGGGGCTCGCCTGGCTGTCCGGCGATGCCGCCCAGGGACCGGTGCCAATGGGGGTGTCCATCGCCGACCTCATGGCCGGCGCGCAGCTCTGCCAGGGCGTGCTCGCACTGCTGGTGCGGCGGGGCCGGACCGGACGGGGCGGGCGCGTGGACGTCAGTCTGTTCGAATCCGCCATGGACATGCAGTTCGAACAGTTCACCGCCTTCCTGAACGGCGACGGACAGCAACCGCCGCGCGATGCGGTGAACAACGCCAGTGTCTACATCGGCGCTCCGTACGGCATCTACCGGACCGCAGACAGCTACCTGGCCGTCGCCATGACGGCCATCGAACGGCTCGGGGCACTCATCGGCTGCGACGCACTGTGCCAGTACGCGGACCCGCAGCGCTGGTTCGCCGAGCGCTCGGCCATCAAGTCTCTCCTCGCCGGGCATTTGCAGCAGCAGCCGACCGCCCATTGGCTCGCCATCCTCGAGCCGGCCGACATCTGGTGCGCCGAGGTCTTCACCTGGCCGCAGCTCGTGGCGAGCGAGGGCTTCGCCGCGCTCGCCATGACGCAGCAGATCCACAACGAGGAGCACGGTACGCTCACGACCACGCGCTGCCCGATCCGCGTCGATGGGGCGCCGCTCACCAGTGCTCGCGGCGCGCCCACGCTCGGGCGGGACACCGAGCAGATCCTGCGCCGCTTCGCGCTCGATGCGCCGGGAGAATTCACATGATCGTCGAGCAATATTTCGAGGACTACGAGGTCGGCGCCGAGCGGCGCACGTTCGGCCGCACGATCACCGAGGCGGACATCGTGGCACACGCCGGGCAGAGCGGAGACTTCTTTCCGCATCACATGGATGCCGAGTGGTGTGCCACGCAACCGTTCAAGCGGCGCATCGCGCACGGCACGCTGGTGCTGAGCGCCGGCATCGGCATGACGGCCCAGACCATCAATCCCCGCGCCATGTCGTATGGCTACGACCGCGTCCGCTTCATCCGGCCGGTGTTCATAGGGGACACGATCACGGTCACGACGCGCATCAGCGAACGGCGCGATCATCCCAAGCGCAAGACGCATGGCATCGTCGTGGAGCAGGTCACCATTGCCAACCAGCACGGCGAGACCGTCCTCGCCTGCGAGCATCTGTATCTGGTCGAGCGGCGCGAGGCGGTGGCGTGAACTGCAGCGGGGGGCGCCCGTGAACTTCGCGCGCGCCACGCTGGTTGCGGCGGCGCTCTGCGCGGTGCTGACGGTGAGGGCCGAGGCGGCCGCGCCGCTGCGGTTCGGGCTCTCGAGCGCCGGGCTGAGCTACCCGTTCGCCGCGGCGATCGCCCGGGGCTTCAAGGCGGCCGCCGCGCGCGCCGGCGTGCAGACCGTGGTGCTCGATGGGCAGAACCGTGTCCAGAAGCAGGCCAATGATCTGCAGGATCTGATCGCCGAGCGCGTCAACGGCATCGTCCTGATGCCGCTCGACTCGGTCATCGCCGAGAGTTGGGTCAATCGGGCGACGCGGGCCGGGATCCCGGTCGTGGCCGTGGGCTCGCAGGTGGGCAATCCGGCGCACCGTCCGCTGCGCTCGGTCTACCCCGAGCTCACCGCCCTGGTGACCCAGGACGAGACGGCCGCCGGCCGTGAAGCCGGACGGCTGGCTGCGCGGCTGCTG
>JAKADE010000309.1 GCA_021820785.1 Pseudomonadota bacterium | reverse complement strand
TTGGCGCGCGCACGGCGCGGTCTCCTCCGCTCCAGCCGCCGACGGTGCGCCATTGCGGCTGCGTCGAACGACTGCACACGCAACGTACCCTCAGGTACGTTGCGCCCTGCGCCGCATCAGCAGACCGAGACTGAGCAGACCGGCGGCCATGAGGCTGAGCGGACCGGGCTCCGGTACGGAATTATTCGTCGGCGTCGTCAGCGAAATGTTCGAGAAATCGACTGAGTTGTTCAGCGGATGCGGCGAATACACGTAAAACCGGAACGATACATTCTGGGCCACCTGGAAGGACGTTCCGAGCGTCAGGCTGTGCGGCACCGGGGCAGCGTTGGCGCCGGTCGGCAGCTGCGTGGAATACAGCGCGGTGGTGAAGCCATCGAGGCTGTCGTAGATCGCGTAGCCGCGCGGGTCGGAACTGCCCCCCTTGCCCACCGAATAATTCAACTCGCCCAGATTCAACGGTCCGCCGTTGGAGCTGATATTCAGCGTGAAATAGGAATCAGTAGCCAGCGATAACTGCAGCGTGGTGCCGTACGCATTGGGATACATTTCCGCGACATTGCCGAAGGAATCGTTGCCAATGTACGCTTCAAACAGCTGCCCCGTGTCAATCGTCGCCGAAGCAATATTCGTCCCGAGCTCGGTCGCTTTGTAATTGGAGCTCAGCGGAAACAGCGCCAGCACGCCAGCCTGAGCCGGCGCCGCACAGAAACCGGCCATCGCGGCCACGGCGAAACTCGCCAGGAGGGTGTGTCTGATCGTCGGTGACCGCATGTGAACTCCTTATGGTCTGAATGACGCGAACGGTGTCGATCCGCCTCGACGAGCAAAATCCGGACCATAGAATTAAATTCATGGTCTTTCAGACACTTACCAGGAACCGCGATGGGCGTGTCCGGACGATCGTAAAGTTTTTCGACAAGGATCTCAGGCATCCGGCCGAACTCGAATGAGCGGGTCTTGCCGCCCCGCGTCAGGGCGGCTTTCAGCCGGTGGTGCAGTGAGCCGATGCCGGGCGACTGTGCCGGCATCCATGGCGCGAATCTCAGCGGCCTGCGCGCAGCGCAGGTCGGCTCTCACATGGTGTGCGTCGGCTTGTCGCCCTGCAGCGCCCCGGCCAGGTAGGTCTCGATCTTCTTCTGCGTCTGGCCGTGGTCCTGCTCGCTGAACTGCACGCCGATGCCGGCGGTGCGCTTGCCCTGCGCGCCCTTCGGCGTCACCCAGATCACCCGCCCGGCCACCGGCAGTTTCTCATCCTCGCCCATCAGGTTCAGCAGCATGAACACCTCGTCGCCGAGGCGGTAGTTGCTGTTGGTCGGGATGAACAGGCCGCCGTTCTTCACGAACGGCATGTAAGCCAGGTACAGGGCGCTCTTGTCCTTGATGGTCAGCGTCAGCAGACTGGGCTTGTTGCCTCCGGCTTTCACCTTGTAAACCTCAGCTTCGCTCTGGACGCCACCTGCGCGGATCGCTCAGGCGGCACGGTGCGGGGCGAGACTGCGCAGCACAGCCTCGAGCGCCACACCCTTATTGATCGGCACGTCCAATGATGACCTGAGCTCCCGCACCGCGTCCAGGAGTTCAAACGTCCCCTTTATAGTGAGCGGCAGCGTGCGCCGGTGCGCGCTGGCGCGCATTTCCGGCGCTGCAGCCGCACCGGTGAGCTCGCTGCGGATCCGATCCGTGAGCCAGGTCTCAAAACACGCCAGGCGCAGCCCCAACTCCCCGCGCGCCCAGCGCTCGGCGCTGGCACCCGCATCGCCCTGCCCGCCGGCGATCTCATCCAGCTCCCGGCGCGTCTCGGCAGCGGCGGCGATCACGGCGGCAGGATCACTCGCCGCGGCGTTCAGCGGAGCCTCCCCGAGCACTTCCAGCACCTGCGCCCAGTCGGCCGCGCCGCGCTCGGCCGTGAGCCACGCGACCGCCGCCTCGCGCGCCGGGGTCGGCACGCGCAGCCGCTGGCAGCGGCTCGCGATCGTGACCGGCAGACGCGACGGCACGCTCGCCACCAGCACCAGCAGCGTTCCCGGCGGCGGCTCCTCCAGCGTCTTCAGCAGCGCATTGGCCGCAAACCGGTTCATGCTGTCGGCCGGCGAGAGCACCCCGACCTTGTAGCCGCCGTGGTGCGCCGTCAGCGCCAGATCGGCGGCGAGTTCGCGCACCTGCTCGATGCGGATCTGCGCCGAGTCGCCGAGCGGCAGGACGCTGATGAGGTCCGGATGCTGCCGATCCTGCACGTGCCGGCAGGCCGTGCAGCGGCCGCAGGGCGCGGTGGCCGGTGTTTTGCACAGCACCAGCTGCGCCGCCCAGTAGGCGAGCCATTCCCCGCCCGCTCCCGGCGACTCGTGTATGAGCAGCGCGTGCGGCATCCGCCCGGCGGCGAAGGCCGCACGCAGCTGCTGGATCTGCGGCTCGAGCCACGGCGGCATCATGCGCCACCGGTAGTGGTGAGCCAGGGTGCGAGCGCGGCGCGAACCTGCGCCTGCACGGCCGCCACCGGCGCTGCGGCGTCGATGCGCCGGATGCGTTCGGGCTCGCGCTGCTCAAGGGCCAGATACCCGGCTCGCACCCGCTCGAAGAACGCCTCGGTCTCCGCCTCGATGCGGTCGGCCTCCCCGCGCCGCGCCCGCGCGCGCGCAAGGCCCACGGACACCGGCAGATCGAGCAGCAGCGTGCAGTCCGGCGCCAGTCCGGCGTGTACGCGTGCGGCGATCGCCTCGATCCAGGCTCCATCGACGCCGCGTCCGGCCCCCTGGTAGGCACGCGTGGCATCCGTGAACCGATCGCTCACCACCCACTCCCCGGCTGCCAGCGCCGGGCGGATCAGATTGTCGAGATGGATGGCGCGCGCGGCGAACATCAGCAGCGTCTCGGCTTCGGCCGACACCTGCTCGCGGCCCCGCTCGAGCACGATGCGCCGGACCTGCTCGGCGAGCTCGGTGCCGCCGGGCTCGCGCGTGACACGCACCGTGAGGCCGCACTCGCGCAGCCACTCACCGAGCCACTGCACGACGGTCGATTTGCCGGCGCCCTCGATCCCCTCCAGGGTGATGAACTTGCCGCGGCTCATCGCTTCGGTCCCGCGGTGGTGCGCTGCGCCTGCCGATCGAGCTGCAGCTGGCGGATGTACTTGCGCAGCTGCACGTCGTGCTCGGCCAGCGTGCGCGAGAACTGATGGCCGCCCTTGCCGGTGGCGACGAAGTACAGATCGCGGCTGTGATCCGGGTGCACCGCGGCGCGCAGCGACGCAAGGCCCGGCAGACAGATCGGCGTCGGCGGCAGCCCGGCGTGCAGGTAGGTGTTGTAGGGCGATTTCACTGCCAGATCCGCCGCGTGCAGCGCGCCGTGATAGCGCGTGCCGAGGGCGTAGATGACGGTCGGATCGGACTGCAGACGCATGCCGCGGCGCAGGCGGTTGACGAATACCGAGGCGATGCGCGCGCGCTCATCGGCCACGCCGGTCTCCTTCTCGATCATCGAGGCGAGGATCAGCGCCTGGTAGGCGTTACTCAGCGGCAAGCCGCGGCTGCGCGTGCGCCACACCCGAGCGAGCTCGGCGCTCATCTTGTCGTAGGCCATGCGCAGCACGGTCAGGTCGGTCGTGCCCGGGGAGAAGCTGTAGGTGTCCGGAAAGAAACGGCCCTCGGGCTGCTCGCCGGGATGGCCGAGCGCGGCCATGACGGCCGCGTCGCTCGCGCCGCGCAGCGTCGGCACGATATCCCGGTCGGCATCGAGCTCGGCGCGGAACTGCGCGAACGTCGCGCCCTCGACCACGGTGAGCTTGTCGAGCACCACCCGCCCCTCCTGGAACATGCGCACGATCTGCGCCGGGCTCGAGTAGGCCGGGATGTCGTAGACGCCGATCTCCATGCGCGGCGCGCGTCCGGTGAGACGCAGATACAGCTCGAGCGCGCGCGGGTGAGTGAGCGCGCCGAGGCGGCCGAGGCGTGTGAACACCTGGTGCAGCGTGTCGCCGGCCTGCACCCGCACGCGCACCGTGCCCGGCGCCGGGCCCGGCGCCCCGTAGTAGTGCTGCAGCCAGACACCGCCGCCGCCGGCGCCGAGCACCGCCAGCGCCAGCACGATCGCCACGATCCGCCCCGTGCGCCGCAGTCCGCTGCGCTCAGCCATCTGCGGGCGCCTCGAGCAGCGGCTGCAGCTGCCGCGCCAGACGTTCAGCGACCGGGCCCGGTGCCAGCTCGCGTCCGCACAGCGCGCGCACCGGCCAGAGCCCGAGCCGCGCGTTGGTGAGCACGACTTCGCTCGCGGCCTCCAGATCCGCGAGCCCGAGCACGCATACCTCGACCGCCAGCCCCGCCCGCGCCGCCTCGCGCATCACGACCCGGCGCATCACGCCCGCCACGCCGCAGGTGCGGATCTCGGGCGTACGCAGGCGCGCGGCGCCGGGTGCGCCGTCGATGAGAAACACGTTGGTCATGGTGCCGCCAATGAGCTGTCCCGCCGTGCTGAGCATCAGTGCCTCGTCGGCCTCGGCACCCTCCGCCTCGTTCGCCGCCAGGATCTGCTCCAGACGGTTGCAGTGCT
>JAKADE010000308.1 GCA_021820785.1 Pseudomonadota bacterium | reverse complement strand
GAATCCACCGCCGAGGGGCTGCGGCTGAAGCCGCTCGTCGTGATGCTCACCGAGGCGCTCGAGGCCCGTACCCGCGAGGAGCGCGAGCGCGGGCTGCAGCGTCTCGGGGACGTCTCGCTGTTCATCGCCGGGTTCTTCGCGCGCGGCTTTGCGCGCAAGCTGATCGACATCGATTACCACATCGCCATGGGCGGGTGTGCCTACGGCACGCTGGCCCGGCGGCTGTGCGCCTCAGCGCCCCCCCAGGAGGCCGCCGCCCGCCGCGGCCGCGTGCTCGGGCAGGTGTTTGCCGAGCTCGCCGCGAAGTTCCAACCCATGGTCGATGCGCTCAATGAACTGAGCGAAGCCGGCTACACCCACACCTGCCGGGACATCCTGCGCCTGTACGAGCAGTGGCTGAAGACCGGCAGCCGCAGGAGCTACGCGCTGCTCAGGAGGCTCGGCGTCGAGCCGGCGGCGCAGCCGGGGGCGGCGCTCGGCGCGCTGCACTGAACGATGATCCTGACCCGCCTGCAGGAGTTGATCGGCGGGATCTACGATCTCGGGGTCGGCTACGACGTCTACGATTTTCTCGTCACCGACCGCTCGCGCCTGCCCGAGGCGGTGCGCGCACGCGCCAGTGCCGAAGATCTGATCGTGGCCGAAGCGGGCGACGAGATGGCCGTGTCACTGTACCTCGATCCGGGACTGCTCGAGCGGCTCTCGTGCGCCGACCCGATGGTGCGCCTCGATGAGCACAACGTCGCGGACTGGTGGATGGCGCTCGAGGGAGTGAGCCACTTCGTCTATCTGGCCTGGAATTGTGCCTACGACCGGCCGGTCTCGCTGCTTGAGCTCGAGATGCAGGCCGAGGTGGACAAATATGTGGCGAGCTTCTGGTTGCTGCGCGCGCAGTGTCCGCAACATTTCCCCTCGGAGTTGCTGCGGCTGCTGTTTGCGCGCACCCGGATCGATCCTCGGCTCGCCGGGGAGCGCCAAGCGCTCTACCGCCAGGCGAGCGGGTATGCCGAGCGCTTCTGCCGGCGGCTCGAACATCTGTTGCACGGGTCGAGCGGTACCGAGGCGGCGGTGCTCGCAGAGCTGCGCCGCTTCTACCGGTATACCCACGCACGCAAGCGCTTGCACATCGAGCGGCTGGCCTGACGCGCCTCGCCGCAAGGACCTCCTGTGCGACGAAGCGGACAGGAAAGCGCTAGTATTGCGCCACCATGCCTACGGTGTCGCGACTCGGTCGACAGCTCAGTGAACTGACGAGCATGCTCGGTCGCATCGGCGCCCGGCATGCGCTGATTGGAGGGCTCGCGCTCGCGCCGTACAGCGTGGTGCGTGCGACACAGGACGTCGACCTGCTGGTGGATCTGGAGAACGCTGATGCGATCGAGAGGGCGCTTACCGTGCTCGGCTATCGATGCCTTCATCGCAGCGAGGAGGCGGCCAATTACGTGCGCGGCGACGAGCGTGTCGATTTTCTCTACGCCCACCGTCCGGGGGCAAAGCGATTGCTCGCCAGCGCCCGGACGCTCGTGAGCTCTCTCGGAGAACTGCGTGTCATCAGCGGCGAGGGCCTGATCGGTTTCAAGCTGCAAGCGCTCACCAACAATCCTCGACGGACTCAGGATCTGGAGGACATCCGGGCATTGCTCAGGGCCAACCGGGAACGGCTGGACATGGCGGAAGTGCGCGAGTATTTTCGTCTCTTCGACCGGGAGCCTCTGCTCGATGACCTCCTGCGGGAACTCGACTAGCGTGAACGACGCGCCGCTCGCCGCGGAGGGCGGTCTGGCGCGGCCGGCGGCGCGCGCAGAGGATCCGTTCCGGGCGCTCGATGAGCTGATGGTTGTCGTCGAAGCGCTGTGCCCCATCTGGCCGCAGCGGGGCCCGTTCGTCACCGGCGATAAAATGCGCCTGTGAGCGCGATCGTTGCGCTGCCGAGTCCCGCGCCGATGAACTCGATCGTCCTGCTGCGCCGGCAGTCCCCCGACTGGGCGGCGCTCTCGAGCGACTTTCGCCGCGGCCTGCCCATCGATCCGCGCCGCTACGTGCCCGATCACGCCGTGCCGGGGTTTCCGCACGACGTCGCGGCACTGATCGGCGCGTGGAACGAACGCTTCGATACGGATTTCTTCACGTTCCGCGCGCTGCTGGTGCGTCTCAGTGCCGCCAATCTCGCCGCGGTGGGCGAGGCGAGTCGTTACGCGTATGACCAGCTGCCCGACATCGCCGCGCTGGCACGCACCGGGCCGTTCTATCTCTATCCGCACGATGACGATGATTTCTTTGCGCCGTATGCCGCGCAGGTGGTGCGCGCTGCGGCGCACGGGTGCGATGCGCTGGTGACGCCGCTGTTTCGCATCGGCAAGCGCTCGTGCACGTTCGTGCCGGCCGGAGGCACCGCCGAACACGTGCTCGGCGAGGCGCGCGCGCAGGATTTCTGCTTCCAGACCAACAACTACGCGGTGCACAGCCGGCGTCTCACGGACCCTGATGCGATCCGCGCCGTGAAGGATCACATCGAGGCGTCCGCCTATGCTGATGCCCACGCCTTCACGCTGGCAACGGCTCCGCAGGTGCTCAGCGCGACGGTGAAGACGCCCGCATCGGCCTCCATTCTGGCGCAGGCATTCAAGGGTCGTCTGGCGCTGCGGCGGGCATTCCATCGGGCCATCGATGAGCTGTACGCGCTCGAGCTGCCCGAGCGCTACGCGTGGCTCGACGGTCCGTGCCGGCGCATCGCGGTGTGGCTCGAGGCGATCTACCGCGGCGCGGTGCTGGATCCTGACGAGGACATCACGTAGCGGGCGCGCAGCAGCCCGAGCGCCGTCTTGCCGTCGCGGATCTCCCCGCCTTCGGCCCACTGGCAGGCCTCGGCGAAGGGCACCCAGTGCACCTCGATCACCTCGGCCTGCTCGTGCGCGG
Source organism: Pseudomonadota bacterium (assembly GCA_021820785.1). The sequence goes on along the minus strand of JAKADE010000308.1, from coordinate 1,633 downwards.
CGGGCGCCGGCGCAAGGCCGGTGGCGAGGTACAGGTGCAGCACTTCGCTGAATACGCCCGGGGAACTGAAATACGCCCCGAGGCTGTGCCAGTCGGTGGCACTCACGCCGGCCTCTTCGATCAGCTCGCGGCGTGCGGTCTCGAGCGGTGGTTCGCCCGGCTCGAGCTTGCCGGCCGGCAGTTCCCACAGCCAGCCGCCGGTGACGTAGCGGTACTGTCGCAGCAGGCACACGCGTTGCTCGGCGTCGATGGCCACTGCGACGGCGCCTCCCGGGTGATGCACGACTTCAAGGGTCGCCTGGTGGCCGTTCGGTAGCCGCACCTCGTCGGTGGTCACCGAGATCACGCGGCCGCGGTAGTGCAGGGTCTTGTTCGCAGGTTCCATCGTTCGAGCCTAGCATCCCGGGTGTCGCGGTGCGATCCGCACCCTGCGCGACTCTTGAGGGCAGGCGAAGCGCGCCAGTAGACTGCGCCGACCTCGACTGCCCAGGCGCCTCGCATGTCCCGATCCCGCTCCGACAGGTCCGCCGTCTACATCCACGCCGGCTGGCGCTGCGCGAGCACCTATGTGTGGAGCCGCTTCCGGGCGCTGCCCGGCACCACCTGCTTCTACGAGCCGTTCGCCGAGCGACTGGCGCACCTTTCGGCCAAGCGCGTGGCGCGCGACACCGCACAAGGGTGGCAGTCGCGTCATCCGCCGCTCGAACGCCCGTACCGGGAGGAATATCGTCCGCTGTTGAGACCTCTGCTGCGCGGCGTGCGGGGTTATCGGGAATCCTTCGCGCTGGCGCGCTATTTTCCGACCGACGGCGCACGCGCTGAGATCGCCTACCTCACGCGTCTGCGTGTCCATGCCGAGCAGCGCGGCGCGGTGGCGGTGTTCGGCTTCTCCCGCTCGCTGCAGCGGGCTGCGGCCCTGAAGGCCGGGCTCGGCGGCTACCACATCGTGCTGCGGCGCAGCGCGCCGCAGCAGTGGCTCTCCTGCCGCAGCTACCGCGGCGCGGCCGACGTGCCGTACTTCGAACTGTGCCACGCGGCGCTCCTGGCGCAGGCCCCGGCGGATTCGCCGGCCGGGCGCCTCGCCGCGAGCCTCGGTCTGCCGCGCATGCCGCGCTGGCCGCGGGACGTGCGCCGCCGGCTGCGGGCACTGCACCGGACGCTTGCGCCCTGGAGCGACGAGCAGTCTTACCAGGCCTTCATCGGCGTCTACCTGCTTGGGCAGGCCGCGGCGGCACCTGCGGCCGACGTGATGATCGACGTCGAGCGCCTGGGGGCCTCGGAACCGTATCGGTCGGCGCTCAGCGCCCGGATCGGCGCCGAGACCGGCCTGCCGGTGGACTTCAGTGACGCGCTCACCCCCCGGCACGAGACGGCAGAGGTCGGCGTGGACTTCGCGGCCGTGGAAGCCGATGTCCGCTCCCGGCTCGCCGCGTTCGGCGCGGCGCTCGAGTCGGCCGTACCGCTCGAGTTTCCGGGACGATAAGCGCTCGATCAGTGCGTGCGTGCGGTGCGCACTGTATACGCCCGGTGGCACCGGCGTGTCATGGCAGCGCCGGGTACGATTCCGTATAGTCCTCGCCAGTCATGTCGAGCGAGTCTCATCTTTCGCGGCTCAATGAGCCGCAGCGGCGCG
>JAKADE010000307.1 GCA_021820785.1 Pseudomonadota bacterium | reverse complement strand
ACTCCGAGTCCTCGAAATGATGCAGCTCGAGGGTCACCGCCTTCTCGAGGATCAGCTCATTGACCCGCTGCCCGAGCTGCACCCGCAGCAAGGAGCGCGTGAGCGTCAGACCGCGCTGCGCGGCCGCGAGCGCGGCCACCAGCACCCCCTCCAGGATCACCCAGCCGAGCACGGCGTGAACGCCGGTGCCGCCGGCGCGGATCGCCGCCACGACGGCATCGACGATGCGCCCGCTGGCATAGGCCACGGTAACCGGAAGCACCCCGGCGAGCAGCGTCAGGGCGGCCAGGCCGACGGTGAGTGCCCGGTTGGTCGACCAGACGAGCTCGACGGCATGACGGCTGTAGCGGAAGACCCCGAGGAACGCCCGCAGCGTCAGCCCCTCGGACGGCGGTGGAGCGGTGGGGCGGCGGGCGGCGGTCGGCATTGCCCCTGAGGGTGAGGGCGCCGCCGCCGGATGACAAGCCGGATCCGGAACGGTTCGAGCTCGGGCGTGGCCGTACGCAGGCGCAGCCGGGCAGATTTCCCCGGATATGCTATGCTTCGAAGTCTTTGTCACCTGGCCGCATTGCGGTCCCCCCGCGCCCCCATGAGCCAACCCATCCGCAACATCGCCATCATTGCGCACGTCGATCACGGCAAGACCACGCTCGTCGACTGCCTGCTGAAGCAGTCCGGCACGTTCGCCGCGCACGAGAAGCTCGCCGAACGCATGATGGACTCGAACGACTTGGAGCGTGAGCGCGGCATCACCATCCTCGCCAAGAACTGCGCCGTCGAGTACCGGGGGACCCGCATCAACATCGTCGACACCCCCGGCCACGCCGACTTCGGCGGTGAAGTCGAGCGCGTGCTCTCGATGGTCGACGGAGTGCTGCTGGTGGTCGACGCGGTCGACGGTCCGATGCCCCAGACCCGCTTCGTGACTCGCAAGGCGCTCTCGCTCGGCCTGAAGGCGATCGTCGTGGTGAACAAGATCGACCGGCCGGGCGCCCGCCCCGACTGGGTGGTCGACCAGACGTTCGAACTGTTCGACAAGCTCGGCGCGAGCAACGAGCAGCTGGATTTCCCGGTGATCTACGCCTCGGCGCTGCAAGGGCGCGCCGGCACCGATCACGCCGCGCCCGGCGAGGACATGAGCGCGCTGTTCGAGGCGATCCTCGCACACGTGCCACAGCCTGCGGCCGACGAGGCGCTGCCGCTGCAGCTGCAGATCTCTACGCTCGATTACAACAGCTACGTCGGCCGGATCGGCATCGGCCGCATCCGCCGCGGCGTGATCCGCCCCGGGCAGAATGTTGCGCTGCGCTACGGCAATGAGGAGCGCGGCACGGCACGGATCGGCCAGGTACTCACCTTCACCGGAATGCAGCGCCACTCGGTCGAGGACGCGCGCGCCGGGGACATCGTGGCGGTCACGGGCATCGAGGACGTCAACATCGGTCTGACGGTCTGCGATCCGGAGTCCGCCGAAGGCCTGCCGCCGATCCGAGTCGATGAACCGACGCTCGCGATGAATTTCCAGGTGAACACCTCGCCGTTCGCCGGCCGCGAAGGCAAGTTCGTCACCAGCCGCCAGCTGCGCGAGCGACTGCAGCGCGAACTGCAGAGCAATGTCGCGCTGCGGGTCGAGGACACCGATTCTCCGGACGTGTTCCGGGTGTGCGGTCGCGGCGAGCTGCACCTGACCATCCTCATCGAGAACATGCGCCGCGAGGGCTATGAACTGGCCGTCTCGCGCCCGCAGGTGCTCACGCACACGGTTAACGGCGAGGTGCACGAGCCATACGAGGCGCTCACCGTGGACGTCGAGGAGGCCCACCAGGGCGCCATCATGGAGGCGCTCGGTCGCCGCCGCGGCGAACTGACGGACATGGCGGTCGACGGCAACGGCCGCGCCCGCCTCGATTACCGGATCCCGGCCCGCGGCCTGATCGGCTTCCAGGGCGAGTTCCTGACGCTGACGCGCGGCACCGGCCTGATGAGCCACATCTTCGACGGCTTCGCGCCGGTCAAGGGAGAGATCCCCGACCGCCGCAACGGCGTGCTGGTGAGCAATGAGCAGGGTGAGGCGGTCGCGTATGCGCTGTTCAACCTGCAGGAGCGCGGCCGGCTGTTCGTCGGCCCGGGCGAGAAGCTCTACGAAGGCATGATCATCGGCATCCACAGCCGCGACAATGACCTCGTGGTCAACCCGATCAAGACCAAGAAGCTCACCAACATCCGCGCCGCCGGCAAGGACGATGCGATCCTGCTCACCCCGCCGATCGAGCTGACGCTGGAATATGCCGTCGAGTTCATCGCCGATGACGAGCTGGTCGAGGTCACGCCGGAGTCGATCCGCATCCGCAAGCGTTACCTGAAGGAACAGGACCGGCGCCGCGCCCAGCGCGACCCGAACGAAGCGCTCAGCGCTTGATCGAGCGCTCCATCCGTGCCACCAGCACGGATGGAGCGAGTTTCAGCACCCGCGAGAGCTTGAAGAGTGTCGTGAGCGTCGGCTGACGGATGCCGCGCTCGATCTGGCTGACGAAAGTCCGGTCGACATCCGCATACAGCGCCAGCTGCTCCTGGGACACGCTCTGGCGCAGGCGCTCCTCGCGCAGCACCTGACCGAACGCGGCCGGGATCTGGTTGGTACTGGTGTGACGCCGCGCCTTCATTCCGACCTTGAGCTGAGCCCTCCGGGCGGCGCGAAGATGCGGCGGGCTGTGGGATTTGGTCCACGGGATATATGCCGCAGAGACGCGATACCGTCACAGGCGTCGGGTCACGACCCGGTTCGACGCCACACTCCAGCGCGGCGTGATTCGGGCGAGCGTCGCATCGAACCCACGATCCGGCGACGCGCGACGGCGGAACCCCCGTTTCACGCGCCCGACACCTCCACCCGCCGCAGTGCACGTAAGTCCCTGATAATTCAAGCCGGGCGTCCACACTACCCCTCGCGTTGCGGTTTCGCCACACGAAAAAACGCGGCCATACCGCGGTGAAGCGACTGGTATTGCGCTCGACGCCACAACTGCTATTGCATTGATTTCATGACATCGATATCATTTGTTATCGATGTCATCGACCCTGCAGTGGATGACGTCGTCCTTTTCAGCGGTATTTCGGGGGGGACCGCCATGCTGCCTGTATTCGGATTCGCGTCCATCGTCACCGGCTCGCGCTGCGCGGGACTGCCGGCGGTGCGCGCGTCCGCGTGCGGTACGTGGCGGCGCGGCAGGGAATTTACCGGTGCGTCCTCGGTCGGGCACCGAGGCAGGCATTCAGCCGCAGCGCACGAACGGTTCAGTTCACGAGCGCCACATCCACTCTCGGAGACTCCTCTGCTGCCGACGCGCCCGAGCCGGCGCGGCACCCTCGATCTGACACATCCCGTTTTCCGATAGGAGGATCTTGCATGAGAGCGAACAAGAACAAGGCGTCCCGCACGGGCGCCGGTCCGACGCGGCGCGCAGCCGTGAGCACAACGGCGCGCAGCGCCACGAACAGCAGCATTGCCGCTGTGGTGGCCGGCATCCTCGGCACGTGCGCCGGCCTGAGCATGGCGCATGCGCAGAACGCCTCGACCACAGCAGCGCAGCCGACCATCAATGCGGGGAACATCCAGACCTCGCAGAATCTTCAGGAAGTGGTGGTCACCGCAACCGCGACGCACGTCCGGCTGCTCAATGCCAGCTACAACGTCGTGGCCGCCGACCGTCAGCTGATCCAGGAAGCGAACCCGACCAGCTCCGCGGACATCCTGAAGCTCTCCCCGGGCATTTGGCCGGAGTCGACCGGCGGCCAGACCGGCGCGAACATCGAAGTCGCCGGCTTCCCGAGCGGCGGCGACGCCCCGTTCTTCACCAACATGATCGAAGGCATGCCGCTCTACGGCATGCCGTCGCTGTCGTTCATGGACTCCAGCTCGCTGTTCCGCCTCGATGACACCATCAAGCGCGTGGAAATCGTGCAGGGCGGTCCGTCGGCGATCTTCGGACCGGCGCAGATGGGCGCCACCGCCAACTACATCCTGCGCACCGGCTCGGCCACGCCGCGCGGCGAAGTGATGGTGACCTACGGCAACCAGGGCCTGTGGCGCACCGACATGTTCTACGGCTTCCAGATCGCTCCGGGCTGGTACGGCAGCGTCGGCGGCTTCTATCGGGTGTCCAAGGGCGTGCGCGCCCCGCAGTTCCCCGCCGACAACGGCGGCCAGTTCACCGCCACCCTGAAGCACGACCTCGACGGCGGCTCGGTCGTGTTCTGGACCCGCGTGCTCGATGACAAGAACCAGTTCATGGCGCCGTTCCCGCTCATTCAGAGCGCGAGCGGCTCGTACTCGGCCTACCCCGGCTTCAATCCGCTCACCGGCACCTACGGGAGCTATGCGATCCAGAACGTGACCGTGCCGAACCCGGCCGGCGGCTTCGAGAACGCGAACCTCGCCAACGGCCGCGGCGGCAAGCTGTACTTCCTCGGCAGCAACTACAACCAGACCATCAACGGCTGGACGTTCCACAACGGCTTCCTGATCGACGGCGGCGGTCTCGACACCAACGCG
>JAKADE010000306.1 GCA_021820785.1 Pseudomonadota bacterium | reverse complement strand
CACGCGTCGCGGCCGAGCAGGCGCGCCGCTTCCGCCACGAGAGCCTGCGCCTCGGCGTGGCGGTGCTGCTCAGCGCACCGCTGCTGCTGCCGATGCTCGGGGTGGCGCTGCCCGGGGCGCTCCAGCTCGCACTCGCCGCGCCGGTGCAGTTCATCGTCGGCGCGCGCTTCTACCGCGGGGCCTGGAAGGCGCTGCGCGCCGGCACGGGCAACATGGATCTGCTCGTCGCGCTCGGCACCTCGGCCGCGTTCTTCTACAGTCTCTGGCTCCTGCTGACCGGCTCGCATCCGGCGCTGTACTTCGATTCGGCCGCGGTGGTGATCGCGCTGGTCAGTGCCGGCAAATGGCTCGAGGCGCGCGCCAAGCGGGCCACCACGCTCGCGATCCGTCAGCTGATGTCATTGCGTCCCGAGCGGGCCCACGTGCTGCGCGACGGCACGGAGATCGAGGTTGCGCTCGAGGCGCTCGTGCCGGGCGATCTGCTCATCGTGCGGCCGGGCGAGCGCGTCCCGCTCGATGGCATCGTGCGGGCCGGGGCGAGCGAGCTCGACGAGAGTCTGCTCACCGGGGAGAGCCTGCCGGTGAGCCGCGCGGTGGGCGATCCGGTCACCGGCGGGGCCATCAACGGCAGCGGTCTGCTGCGCATCGAGGTCACGGTGAGCGCCGAGCACTCGGTACTGGCACGCATCATCGCGCTCGTGGAGTCCGCGCAGGCGCGCAAACCGCCCGTGCAGCGTCTGGTCGACCAGGTCGCCGCGGTGTTCGTCCCGGCGGTGCTCGGCGTCGCGGTGCTCGCGTGGCTCGGCTGGTGGCTGCTCGCCGGGCAGTTCGGCACCGGACTCATCGCCGCGGTGTCGGTCCTGGTGATCGCCTGTCCGTGTGCCCTGGGCCTGGCGACCCCGACCGCACTGATGGTCGGCACCGGCGTGGCGGCCCGCGCCGGGATTCTCATCCGGGACGCCGAGGCGCTCGAGGCGGCACACCGTCTCGACACCGTAGTGTTCGACAAGACCGGTACGCTCACCGCCGGGCGCCCCGCGGTGGTGGCGATCGAGAGCCCCGAGCTGCCCGAGCGGGAACTGCTTGCGCTCACCGCGGCGGCGCAGAGCGGCAGCGAACACCCGCTCGCCCGCGCAGTGCTGGCGCGCGCTGCCGCCGAAGGCCTCGCGCTGCCCCCCCTCGAGACGTTCCAGGCGCGCCCGGGACAGGGGCTGCTCGCGCAGCTCGCCGGCCGGCGCATCGCAGTCGGCAACGCCGCGCTGATGCAGGAGCTGGCCGTGCCGATCGGGCCGGCCGTCGCGGCCGTCGAGCGGCTGCAGGCGCAGGGCTACACCCTCATGTGGGTCGCGGACGTGACCGGGGCGCCGCGCTGGCTCGGACTGATGGCCTGCGCCGATCCGCTGAAACCCGAGGCCGCCGAGGCCGTGGCGCACCTGAACGCGATGGGCGTCGGCACCGTGCTGCTCACCGGGGATCATGCGCGCGCCGCCGCCCCGGTGGCCGCAGCCCTCGGCATTGGACAGGTGCTGAGCGAGGTCCGGCCGGCGGAGAAGGCCGAGCAGGTGCGCCGCCTGCAGGCCGCGGGACACCGCGTCGCCATGGTCGGGGACGGGGTCAATGATGCGCCCGCGCTGGCCGCCGCCGACGTCGGGATGGCGATGGGAACCGGGGCCGATGCCGCTCTGGAGAGCGCCGCGGTAACGCTGATGCGCGGCGATCCGCGTCTGGTGGGCGATGCGATCGCGGTCAGCCGCGCCACCTACCGCAAGATCCGCCAGGGTCTGTTCTGGGCGTTCTTCTACAACGTCATCGGGCTGCCGGCAGCCGCCCTCGGGCTGTTGAACCCGGTGCTGGCCGGTGCCGCGATGGCGCTCTCCTCGGTGAGTGTGGTCTCAAATGCGCTGCTGCTGCGCCGCTGGCGTCCGAGCGCACGCCGCTGAATCCTCAGCGGCGCGCGTGCGGCTGGGCGTAGGCATCGAGCCAGCGCTGCGTCGGCAGACCGACCTGCGCCGTCCAGGTGCCGTTCGGCGCCCGGTACAGCAGCGTCGGGGTGCCGTTGCCGCCGACGTCGCTCATCGCATCGAGGTGCTGTTTCAGGGCCATCAGGATCTGCGGCGCGATGCGTCCGGCGGGTGCGATGCCGCCGTGCTCGTGCACCACGTCGAAGTGATCCTCATCGAAGCGCAGCGCGCGGGCCGGATCGGCCGCGGCCAGAATCGCCGCGGCACGCCCCTGACTGGTGCGCTCGAGGAAGCCGACCAGCACCCAGCGCACCTGCAGGCGGCCGGCGCCGATGAGCGGCTCGGCCATGTGGTAGAACCGATAGCAGAAGCTGCAGTTCGGATCGATGATGGCGTAGAGCAGCGGGGCGTGCGCACGGCCCTCGCTGATCAGGTGGCCGGCATGCTCGAGACGGGCGATCGCCGCCGCGTCGTTCACCGGCGCGTAGCGCTGGCGGTACAGCGCGTTCATGTCCACGCTCTGCGGGGAGATCAGCTCGCCGGAGAACAGATAGCCGCGCGACCCGTAGACGACCTGGGTGGTGCCACGGAAGCGCACCACGTAGCCGGTGAGTCCCGGCACGTCGGAGGCGAAGCGGCTGAGCAGCTTCACCGCACCGGAGTGGATGAGCGCGGCGAGCGCCGGCGGCGGGGGCGGCAGGGGCGAGGCACGTACCGCGGCGCGGCTCGCCGGCAGCGGGGCGAGCAGCAGCACGGCCAGTGCGATGGCGGCCAGGCGCACCACGCGCGGTGCGCAGATCAGATCTCTCGGCACAGGGTCTCCACGGGGGTTGGGCCAGCGCACCGCGGCACTTGCCGGCGGCACGTCCTGAAGGTCAGTGTACGTGATGCGCACCGTGCCCGCTTGACCCTGGAGCATGCTCCAGGGCGTATCGTGCCGGTCGGGTTTTTCAGGAGTCGACCATGCAATCGGTGGTGTTGAAGGTTCAGGGGATGCACTGCGGCGGCTGCGCCCAGTCGATCAAGCGGCTGCTCGAGCGCGAACCGGGCGTCGAGTCCGCCGAGGTGAGTTTCGAGGCCGGCGAGGCGCGCGTGCGGTTCGATCCGGCCCGGCTCGGTCCGGACCGCCTGACCGGTCTGCTCGCGCCTGCCGGCTACCAGGCGAGCGTTCAAGCGCCGCGCTGAGTCGCTGTGGCGCCGCTGCGCGCCAGCAGCGTCGTCAGCAGCTCGAGCAGTTCATCGGCCCGGATCGGCTTGCTCGCCAGGCGCAGCCGCGGACTCTCGAGCGCACGCACCGCGCTCGAGGTGTCCCCGGTAATCAGCACCGCGGGCAGCGCCTCGCCGAGCCGCGCGCGCACCTGTGCGATCACCTCCGTGCCGGTCTCGCCGGCGCCCAGGTGATAATCGGTGATCACCAGGTCGATGCGCGTCCCGCTGGCGATGCACTCGAGTGCCTCGGCGAGGGAGCCTGCGGGACGCACCGTGTAGCCCTCGACGCGCAGCAGCAGCCCCGTGGCATTGCGCACCGCGGCGTCGTCCTCGACGAGCAGGATGCAGCGACGCTGCTCGGCGTGCGCCGACTGCGGGGGCGTCAACGGCGCCGGCAGCTGCGACGGTGCGGAGCGTTCCCCGGGTGGCAACGTCAGGGTGAACACCGTGCCGTGGCCCGGGCTCGAGCGCGCCTCGAGGCCGATGCCGAGCAGATCGACCAGGCGGCGCACGATGCTCAGGCCGAGCCCATAGCCCTCGCGCCGCGCGCCATCGGCACGCTCGATCTGGTAGAACTCGTCGTAGATGTGCGGCAGATGCTGCGGATCGATGCCGATGCCCGTGTCGCTCACCTCGATGCGCATCATCGCGCCGTCGCGCGCGCAGGTGAGCGACACGCTGCCGGCGGACGTGTATTTCAGGGCATTGGAGAGCAGGTTGCGCAGAATCTGCCCGAGCAGCGCGGCATCGCAGTGCACGCACTCCCGGCCATGCGTGATGCGCAGTGCCAGGTGTTTGCTCGATGCCAGGGAGGCAAACTCCTGTTCGAGCTCCGCGAACAGCGGTCCGATGTCCAGGTCTGCCGGCTGCGGGCGCACCGCGCCGGACTCGAGCTTGCTGACGTCGAGCAGCGCATTGAGCAGGCGCGACATCGCACCGATCGCCATCTCCTGGTAGTGCAGCGCCTCCTGCGCCTGCGCATCGTTCACCATGCGCCTCAGCGCCCCGTTCAGCAGCGCCAGGGACTGCAGCGGCTGGCGCAGATCGTGACTGGCGGTGGCGAGGAAGCGGCTCTTGGCCTGCGCGGCGCGTTCGGCGGCCTGGCGCGCCTCGAGCAGCGCCGCCTGGATGCGCCGGTGCGCCGTGACGTCGCGGATTGCGGCCGCGACCAGATCGCGCTCCTCGTCGTGGATGGGGCTGAGGCTGATCTCGACCGGAAACTCCGTGCCGTCCCTGCGCCGGGCGAACAGCTCGAGCCCGATGCCCATCAGCCGCGTGCGCTGCTCGCGCATGAAGCTGCCCCGGTGTGCCCGGTGCAGTGCCCGGTAGCGCTCGGGAAGCAGATCCTCCACGCCGAGCGTGGCAATTTCCTGCGCCGAGTAT
>JAKADE010000305.1 GCA_021820785.1 Pseudomonadota bacterium | reverse complement strand
CCCCAATGATCTACGCCACTGGAGTTTTAGAAAATGGAATAATAACCCACTATATGGGATTTCGGGAGTCTTGCCGGGGAGCGCTATGAGCATTGGCCAATCACATGAAAATGAGCCTGCACGCGACTCGCTGCCGTGCGGAACGTTCGACCGGCGTGATTTCCTGCAGCTGCTGGCGGCCGGCTCGGCTCTGCCCATCACGGGGACGAGCCGGGACGCCCATGGGGGCACCGTTCCGGATGCCAAAACTCGGGGACGGGACGACGCCGAAGATTCGCACGCAAGACTGGCGCAGGCCTTCGCCCATCCCCCGGAAAGTGCGAGTCCGGGAGCGTATTGGTACTGGATGGGAGGCCAGGTTACGCGTGATGGCATCACCGCCGATCTCGAAGCAATGCGAGCTGCAGGCATCTCGACGCCGATGCTATTTTCAATCGGTAAGAGTGGCGAGCACTCTCTTATCCACCCGCCTGCAAACGCCCTCACGCCACTCTGGTGGGATTTATTTGAACACGCGGTCCGGGAGTGCAAGCGTCTGGGATTGACGCTGGCGCTCAACGATTGCGACGGGTGGGGAACTGCCGGTGGACCGTGGATTACGCCGGAACTCTCAATGCAAAAACTGGTCTGGCGCCACATCACTGCTACCGGCGGACAATCGCTTCCCAGGCTGTTGCCTGAGCCTCCGGTCCGGCACGGATTCTACCGCGATGTAACAGTCCTGGCTCTTCCTTGGCATGACGAATGGGACCAGACAAGCCGGACGTGCAACGCTCTGATCACCACAAATCTGCCGCTGAGGGTGCACGATCCCGGGTTGATCACGGATCCGGACAGTACGAAGGAAGCGATCGACTGGGAACATGTTTCACATGTTGCTCCTAGCTGGATTCAATACACGTTCCCGCATCCATTCACGTTGCGCTCGATCACGGTGCACACCCCGTCTCCCCCGGGTTTCTCCCCTGGAGTCTATCGGGCCGCAAATAGCTTAACGGTCCAGGCTAGCAACGACGGAGAGACCTTCCGCGATATCGGTGTACTGCACTATCCCAAACACGGCTGGCAGACCGACCTCACCACCTTGACGCATGCCGTGCCGCAGACTACCGCACGCTTCTTCCGTTTGGTGCACTATCCCCTCCCGCCACAGCCGTATGAGGAACAGTACGATTTCGGGCAGGATACCCGGTTACGCCTATACAGCATCGTTCTTTCAAGCGAACCGAGGATCAACGATATTCAGGGCAAATCTGGCGCGCAGTGGGCTATCAGCCCACGTGTAACCGCCGACGAACTGCCCAGCGACGTCTGTATCCCGCTGGAGCTGATTCTCGACGTGACGGAGCATCTCGAAGCTGATGGTTCGCTTAACTGGACCCCGCCCCCAGGTCTATGGCGTATCCTGCGAATCGGCTGCACCACGACTGGAAGTATGAGCTCCGTGGCAGGCGCTGCCGGTGGTCTTGAGTGCAACAAATTCTCCCCGGCGGTCGCGCGCCTGCAATTTGAGCGCTGGTTCGGCCGCGCCCTCGCTCGCGTCGGCCCGCAACTCGCCGGCAAGGTGTTGCATGTCATTCACGTCGACAGCTGGGAAGCGGGATCTCAAAACTGGTCCGCGGAGTTCGCCTCAGGGTTTCAGCGCTTGCGTGGCTACGATCTGATGCCGTACATCGCGGTGATGACCGGCGTGCCGCTGGTCAGTGCCGACGTGTCGGAGCGTGTACTGCACGACGTGCGGCGGACGATCAATGATCTGATGGATACCGGTTTCTTTCGCACGATTGGTGAACTGGCACACCAGCATGGATGCATCTTTAGCGCTGAGCCGCCCAATCCCACCTTCCCGGCTGACGGGATGGAGCATTTCCAGTACGTAGACCAGCCTATGGGCGAATTCTGGCTTGATACGCCCCGCAACGACAAGCCAACCGACATCAAGGATGCGGTAAACGCCGCGCGGTTGTACGGCAAACCGTTTGCGCAAGCGGAGTCGTTTACAGAGGGGCGGATCACGTGGACTGAGCAACCGTACGTGCTCAAGCCACTCGGTGACCACAATTATTGCCAGGGCGTCGGCCGACTCTTCTTGCACGTGTACGCACAACAGCCATGGCTGCATCGGGCGCCTGGCATGACCCTTGACGGGATCGGTACGTTCTTCGGGCGTACCCAGACCTGGTGGCAGCCCGGCCGAGCCTGGTTCGATTACCTTCGCCGCTGCCAGGCTCTGCTGCAGCAGGGACACGCGGTCGCCGACGTCTGCTATTTCAACGGCGAGAACATTCCGGCGCGATCTTTCCTGCGTTGGCAGCTCAGTAATCCCCCGCCGCTGGGTTACGAATTCGATACTATCAACCGGGACGTACTGCTGCGACTTGCTGGTGTTCGTGAAGGACACATCATACTCTCCACCGGCCCGAAGTACCGCGTGCTGGTGCTGCCCGACGCCCCGACACTCACCCCTGAAGTGGCGCGCCGGCTCCGCGAACTCGTCTACGCGGGCGCAACTCTCGTGGGGCGGCCGCCGGAGCGCTCACCGAGCCTGACGGATTTTCCGGCGGCAGACACGATCGTGTGCCAGATTGCGCAGGAACTCTGGGGCGAGCTCGACGGTGTGCGCCGAACCGAACGGTCCGTCGGAGCCGGACGCGTCGTATGGGGTCAGCCTGTGGGGCAGGTGCTTGAATCCCTCGGCGTTGCTCCCGATGTCGCATGCTCGATCGCGGACGGCACCGTGCAGTGGACGCACCGAACGGGGCCTGACTGGGACCTTTACTTCGTAAGCAACCAATCGCCGCAGGCGCGCCTAGTGGAACTGACTTTCCGCGTCTGCGGACGAATCCCAGAACTCTGGCGCCCCGACACTGGCGAGATCGAGACGCCGGCAATGTGGCAGGACTCGGCAGGCTGCACGACCCTTCGACTGACTATGCATCCGAACGGCTCTCTATTCGTCGTGTTCGCGAAGCCAGCCGATGGCCGACGCATCATGGGACTGCTCCCCCAGGCCCCGGACAGCTCTCTCGATGCGATTCGACTGGTGCGTCTGGGGGAACGGATCCAGGCTATCGTCTCCGCGCCGGGCAGCTGGCTCGTGGAGGAGGCTTCCGGCCGCCGAATGCCGCTCGCCGTCGGGACGGTACCTGAGCCGCTGCCATTGCCCGGTCCGTGGACGGTGACGTTCGCGGAACCTCTGGCGACGCCGCTGCAATTACGCCTGGATACCCTGGTCTCATGGGCGCAGCTCGACGAACCATCAGCGCGCTTCTTCTCGGGGACCGCCGAATACCGGTCGGAATTCATCCTACCCGCCGAGCGGACGGAGGCTGACCAGCGCCTGCAGCTCGAGCTGGGGGTCGTGCACGATCTGGTCCGGGTCGAACTCAACGGCACTGATCTGGGGGTACTGTGGAAGCCGCCTTTCCAGATCGACATCACCGCGGCTGCACGCGCAGGCCGCAACGTGCTGCGGCTCGAGGTCACCAACACTTGGCGCAACCGCATCATCGGTGATTACGGCAAACCACAGACCGAACGCACCACGTTCATCGACCCGATGCTGCGTCTGGGAAAGCCCTGGTTGCCGGGTGGCCCCGGTACTACGCTCTCGCCAGCCGGCCTGCTCGGGCCCGTGATGCTGCGCACGCAGATCCTGCGGATGTTCTGACTCGTTGCGAGCGCAGCGTATCTGTCGGTATGTACTCGAATCATGAGATCCCCGCCATGCAGCTGATGAGTCCTCGCCGGCTGACTTCAGTCCAATGTGTAAGTCTCTTGCTCGTCTGTACGCTCGTTTGGGGTGCGGCCGCAGCACAGACCCCGTCGGCAGGCTACAGCGTGCAGTACTCCACGATCGGTGCGCTGCTCGCCAATCCCCGCACGCGTGCCATCGTCGACGAATATCTGTCCGGCTTCAGCGCCACACGCATCGCGGACCGCGGCCGCCACATGACGCTGCGCCAGGTGCAGCCGTTCGACCCGAGCGTGCTCACCGATGCGGCCCTGGCGAAGATCAACGCGGCCGTGAAGCGCATCGGCGGGGCCCCGGTGAGCGCATGGCTGCGTCAGCCGCCCAACGGACCGACCGCCATCCCGGATGCGCAGCTCGACCCGGCGCGCGATCTTCGCCCCTCGCAGCTCGAGGCCGTGCGGCATCGTCCGCTGCCGGAACAGTACATCTGGACGCAAGCGCATGCAGTCGCCGGCTATGGTCTGGCGCCGCGCTATTTCCGGCGGACGTTCACCGTCGCGACGCCACTGCCGCACGCCACGCTCTACGTGGCGGGACCGCGCCAGGCGGTCATCTACCTCAACGGCCGGGAAGTCGGGCATTACCAACTGAACCTCGATTTTCCGATGGGTATTCGCGTCTACGCGTGCGACGTCACGGATGCGTTGCGGCGCGGCAAGAACGTGCTCGCCATCCAGGCGGTGCGCGGGCCGATGGCGATCAACGAGGCGCAACGAGCCGTCTCGAAGCATCTGCGCAACGGCAAGGTCCTGGCGGCCATGATCGTTCCGGCGGCGCGCGGTATCCAGGCGCCGCCGCTG
>JAKADE010000304.1 GCA_021820785.1 Pseudomonadota bacterium | reverse complement strand
CCAGGGCAACCGTGCGGCACGCAGCGGACGCTCGCGCAGATAGGCTGAGAGGAACATCCGAGCCATGGCCGGGCGCTCGAGCGGCAGGTGATTCAGGCAGCGCACAACCTCGAATTCGCGCGGCGCTCCGATGGCCGCTTCCCAATCGAGGATCAAGGGCGGCGCAGCGGCGGCGAACAGGTAATTGTACTGGTTGTAATCATTGTGAATCGGCCACTGCGGATCGTCGTCAGGGAAATTCTCCAGGCAGGTGTGCATGCATTGCTCGAGCAAACGCAGACGCTCATCGAGGTAGCGGTGCAGGCGGAGCCTGTCGATCCCGGCGCCGCATGCCAGATGCGCCCGATCGGTCTCGATGGTCTGCTGCTCGGCGGCAAAATCCAGTGCGCGCAGAGTCGCCCGCAGGGTGACCAGGGCAGGCAGCGCAAGGTTCTCGAGCCGCAGGTGCAGCGCGGCCAGCGCTCGCCCGAGCGCCGCCCAGTCTGGAGCCGTGAATTGATCGTAGTGTTTGAATTCCCCGGCTTCCCAGCGGGTAAGTAGCACGACGCCCCAGGGACCCGTCAACACCGCTTCACCGGCGGCGGTCCTCAGAAGAGTCGGTACGCGGTACCGCGCATCGGTCGGCGCCGCAAGACGCTGCAGCAGCAGCGCTTCGTGCAGTGCCGCATCGTTGGCGGCGGCGTCGAACTGCTTGACGGCCACTTCACCGCGGGCACTATTGATGCGCCAGAGGCGTTCGCCGACGCGCCGAGGCGAGTCGCACGCACCCAGTGCATAGGCATCGGCCCACAGCGCGAGCGTTCGCGCCGCAAGCGCCACTCAGATCGCCTCCGCCGGGCCGTAGCGATACGGGTGTCCGGTCAAAAACGTGTTCGCGCCGACATAGCGCAACTTGTACATTGCCGGACGAAACAGCAACTGCGGCGTATTCTCGTGCAGTCCAAGCTGCGGATACAGTTCACGCGCGACGAAAAACGCGTTGTTCCCCATGTCATCGCAGCAGACGAGTTCGTACCCCTTGCTGCGCCCCAGGTGGTAGAGCGACTCCAAGCTCGCCCCGTAGTAGGTCGATCCGTCCCAGACGTGTGCCGCGTTGAAGCGCATGACCCAGCGTTCAGGGGGCGCATAGTAAGGGTTGTATTCGATGATGACGATACGCGCGCGGACCGTCTCGATCGCGCGCCACACCCAATAGTCGTTGCCGTCGATGTCGATAGACAAGAGATCGATACACGGCGGAACTTCGGCCGCGTGCAGGAGGTTCCCGATCGTATCGGGCTGCACCTGCGCGTGTGTCAGACGCACGGTGTGCGCGGCGCCGTAATGAGCCTGCAGGCGAGCGAAGCGATGGGCAGAGCCCTCGATCAGCATGCCTTGCCAACCTCTTTCGCGCAGCAGCAACGCGGTATTGCTGTTGCGCAATCCATCACCGGCACCGATGTCGAGACAGTAGCGATTCGTCGACTCGAGTCGCTCAAGAAGCCGCTCGAGAATCGCCTCCTCGCCCCCTTGGGCGTATAGGCTCCGCTCCAGGACACCGAAATCGAGTGCCGGATACCGCTCCGTCATGACAGGCCGATCGGAAATTGCTCTGTCGATGATATCGAACGGTGCGCTGACGCACTAGGGGCCCAGCAGCGGTGCGGGGCGAGGCCGTACAATGGCAGTGTGCGCGCCGGCGAATGCGCCACCCGAGTCGTCACGGAGAAGTTGTGATGCCGCTATCCGCGTTCCAGTACTTTCCGCTCACCCTACCGTTCGTACTCATTCTTGCCAGTGCGCTGGTCGTGATGGCGGTGCTGGTGGCATTGCGCCTGCTGCGTTACGCCTCCGAGTCGATGCAGATCAGCGAATTGGCGCTGCTCGTCATCCTCGGCCTCTCATTGATCGGCAGTTACGTCAACATTCCAGTGGCCTACCTGCCCGCACACCGCGTGATCACGGCCGATGAGATCCGATTCTTCGGCATGACGTACGTGATCCCCATGGTGCGCCAGACGCGGGCCACCGTTTTGGCGGTGAACCTCGGCGGGGCCGTGATCCCGGTCGCCCTGTCGCTTTATCTGGTGGTCAAACACGAGCTGTACGTACTCGGCGCGATCGCCACCGCGTGCGTCGCGGCGGTGTGCCATTTCCTGGCGCGACCGGTCCCGGGCTTCGGCATCGCCTTGCCGATTTTCGTGCCGGCCAGCGCGACGGCCATCATCGCCCTCGCCCTGACCCGCCGTCGCGCCGCGCCTCTCGCCTACATCAGCGGCAGCTGCGGGGTGCTGATCGGCGCGGATCTGATGAACCTCGGCACGGTGCGCGCCCTCGGCACGCCGGTGGCCTCGATCGGCGGTGCCGGTACGTTCGACGGCATCTACCTCACGGGCCTGCTCGCACTGCTGTACGCCGGACTGTCGCGCTACCTCACGAGATGAGGTGCGTTCAGCCATGGCCTGGATGCGGCGGCGGGTGTGGCTTGCGGTGGCGGCGCGGCAGCGCGCGTGGCGGCAGGGTGTGATAGCGCCTGTACGCCGGCAGGCTCTTGAACAGGTTGTCCGGTGAAGGTCCGCGCTGCCGGCTGGCACAGGTGACGCTCGACATCTGCGCCTGCTGTTCGAGCCGCGAAGCGTCGATCGGGGGTGGGCCGGAGACCACGTAGCAGTTGCCGCTGCCGCGGGCCACGTGCTCGCCCGTCTCGGTCCGGTAGGACTGGCGCCCCTGAGCGTGGATGCCCAAGGCCTTCGAGTGCAGCCCGCGCCGGCGGTGAGCGCCCGCGGGGAAGCCGATCACGACCCGGTGAGGACGGGAGCGCAGGACCGCCTGCACCGCCTGGCGAGCCGACCGGGCCCAGTTGATCGGCGGTGGAACGGCGATGGCCCGCTGCGCGCCCGGCAGGCGCAGCCTGATCGGCGCGGTGATCGGCGCGCTGGGGATGACGGCGCGGCGCAGCGTCGGGGGCAGGAAGCGCAGGGGACGGCGGCGGGCGGGCCTCAGGAGGACGGCGTGGATGCTGAGCGCGGTCGCGCCGGACCTCTGCACGCGGCCTGAGACCAGGATGAGCAGCGCGATGATCAGCGCATGGGCGGCCAGGACGGCCGCGAAGAGCAGGCTCCTTCCGGCATTGCGCGCGCGCTGCGCCTGCACTGCTCCCCCTTAGTCGGCCTCAGCGGTCCTTCGGGTGAGACAGCGGTCCGGCGACCCGGTTCCAGGGCAATCCCCTGCCGCAGGGTTTGAGGCCGCCCCCGCGCGCGCAAGCGGCCCGCCTGGCCGCGCCAGCGTCCTGGCGGACGCGGCGTGGATTACTTGGCGGCAGCAGCGCCAGCGGCGCCGTATTTCTTGCGGAACTTGTCGACGCGGCCAGCCGTGTCGACGATCTTCTGCTTGCCGGTGTAGAACGGATGGCAGCTCGAGCACACTTCCACCTGCAGGTCGTGGCCCAGCGTGGAACCCGTCTTGAACGAGTTGCCGCAGGAGCAGGTGACCGTGATCTCTTTGTACTCGGGATGAATGGCGGCTTTCATAGTACGGTGACTCGAATCGGCGGTCGGCGCCGGCGGCGGGACGCGGCCGGCGAAGGCCTTCGTTGCAATAAAAGGGCGCGGAGTGTACCCGGCGCAACGGATTCTCTCAAGCGTCGCGGCGGGCGCGGAGGGGGGAGCCCCGCCTCATCCGCATTATCCACAAAAGCTGTGGATAACTCTGTGGACGACGCAGCTCCACCCCACGCAATTGCGCGGCTTCATTGCGGTTTTGTTGCAGTGATGAAAAAATGACCAGGGTATTTCTGCCATATTCATCAATGACTTACGGCAACATCGTTGAGCGACTTAGCCGGTATGAGAGCTAATTCACTCATTTGCCGACACCAGCCCCAACCCTGTGAATAAGGCCTGCCGTCAAGGGGTCGGCAATGACCCAAAAGCATTGACAATTCCGTTCAGCCGACGCTTTGCGGGTTTTCCGGCAGAAAGCCCAACAGCAGCTCGTTGAGAAATCGCCACCCGAGCCCGCTGGCCCGCACGCGTGATCCGTCGCGCTCGATCAGGCCGCGCGCGATGAGCGCCTCGAGCGGCCCGGCCGCCACCGCCCACTCGAGCCCGGTCCGGCGGCAGAACAGTGCCGATTCGAACCCCGCGCGCAGCCGCAGGGCATTGAGCATGAACTCGAAGGGCAGCTGCTCGGCCGGTACGGCGCGCCGCCCTGCCGCTCCCTGTGCTGCGCTGGCCAGATAGCGGCGCGGCTCGCGCGCCTGGGCGCTGCGCAGCACCTCGCCGGACTCGGCCCGGGTGAGCTTGCCGTGCGCACCGGCGCCGATCCCCAGGTAATCCCCGAACTGCCAGTAATTGAGATTGTGGCGGCACTGGCGCCCCGCCAGGGCGTAGGCGGAGACCTCGTATTGCGCAAAGCCGCCTGTCGCGAGCCGTTCGCGGCAGGCGGCGAGCATCCGCTCGATCGGCTCCTCCTCGGGCAACGGCGGCGGGCGGGCCGCGAACGGCGTGCCGGCCTCGAGGGTCAGCTGGTAATGCGAGAGGTGCGCCGGGGCGAGTGCGAGCGCCGCCTCGAGATCCCCGAGCGCACCGG
>JAKADE010000303.1 GCA_021820785.1 Pseudomonadota bacterium | reverse complement strand
CATCGGCCCGATCCGACTGCCGATCACGGCACCGAAGATCAGGAAATACAGCGTTGCGGTCACACCCGAGGGAAGGATCGTCTGGCTCCAGATGCGCACGATCCGGTGGAATTCCCGGATGACGATCGTCTGAAACCCGATCCTGCGAATCTGCGCCATGGATTGCGGCTGCGCCGCGGAATGCTCCACCAGCGTACTCATGCCGCGGCTCCCTTCTCGACCAGGCGCATGAAGATTTCCTCCAGCCGGTTGACTTTGTTGCGCAGCGAGAGCACTTCGATCCCGAGCACCGAGAGCCGCGCGAACAGATCGTTCAGGTTCTCCTGCTTGGAGACCTCGACCTCGATCGTCGTCTCATCGATCAGCTTGACCGGATAGCGCTCGAGGGCCGGTGCCACCGTGAGCGGCTGGCGCAGGCTGAGCACGAACGTCTCGCTGTGCAGCCGCCGGAGCAGGTTGCTCATGCGGTCGCGTTCGATGATGCGACCGCCGTCGATGATCGCAATGTTGCGGCAGAGCGTTTCGGCCTCCTCGAGATAGTGGGTCGTGAGGATGATCGTCGTTCCGCGCTGATTGATTTCACGCAGGAATTCCCACATCGAGCGCCGGATTTCGATGTCGACGCCCGCGGTCGGCTCATCGAGGATCAGCAGCCGCGGCTCGTGCATCAGCGCGCGCGCTATCATCAGGCGGCGCTTCATGCCGCCAGACAGCCCGCGCGACGCGTGATTGCGCTTCTCCCAGAGCTGCAGCTGCTTGAGGTACTTCTCCGCGCGCTGATGGGCAATGGCGCGCGGGATACCGTAAAAGCCGGCCTGGTTGACCACGATGGTCAGTGGCGTCTCGAACTGGTTGAAGTTGATTTCCTGCGGCACCACGCCGATGCAGCTCTTGGCCTGCTCGAGCTGCCGATCGATGTCGTAGCCGAAGATGCTGGCTTCACCGCCGGTTTTCCTCACCAGCGAGGTCACGATGCCGATCAGCGTCGTCTTGCCGGCCCCGTTCGGTCCGAGCAGTGCGAAGAAGTCCCCTTCCTCGACGGCGAGGTCGATGCCTTTCAAGGCCTGTACGCCGTTGCGGTAGGTCTTGGTCAAACCCTGGACGGAAAGCGCGTTCATAGCCGCCAAGAATCCCTTACCGGCCCGCGCTGCGCAATGGCCCGTGCGGGAGATTGACCCTGTTTCCGCGCCGCCGGACCGCTCTCATGCCGCAAAGTAATGGGCAAGATATTCCTCGAACGTGCCTCGATCGGCCGCCTCGATCGCCTGCTGGCGCTCGAGCGACTCCTGCGCCTCGACGGCGAACTCCGCGAGGCGCGCCTCGTTCGGCGGATACATTTCGAGGAAATACGCCTTGTGCAGCTTCGACATGCGCAAGGCGAGCTCCGCGAACGACTCCCCGCTCGAGGCCAGTTCCGCCAGCATGCGGGCCGAGGGGGTGCGCGAGACGTCGGCGATCTTGGCGCTCTGCACGGCGAGGGCCTGCGTGTATGGCCTGGCCGCGTCGCCACGATCAAGGATCTCGCACAACGGACCCATTTCCTCCAGCAGCGCCTCGGCCCATTCGCGCATCGACACCTCGCGCTCATCGCGCCAGAGCATCAGGCCGGGTTCGCGGCCGCGGTGCGCCACCGTGTGGTGATTGTGATCGACCGCATGCTGTTCATGGTCCGCAATCGGCGGACTCTCCTTCAGCAGGCACAGCGCGAGGAACGCCTCCAGGAAGCGCATCTTGTTCTGGTTCACGCCGACCGGGTCGAAAGCACTGACGTCAAGGGCGCGCACCTCGACATATTCGACACCGGCTCGGGCCAACGCCTGGGTCGGCCGCTCGCCGGAGCGCGCCACGCGCTTCGGCCGGATGAAGCTGTAGTACTCGTTCTCGATCTGCAGCACGTTCGCATTGAGCTGCCGGTAGGCATCGCCGCTGCGCACGCCAAGCGCGGCATACGGCGCATGCGGCGTCGTGATTGCCCGACTGAGGTCGCGCACGTATTCGGCGAGACTGTTGACCGAAACGGTCAGTTCCGCCTGGTTGCGGTTGCGATAGCCGATGTCGCTCATCCTCAGGCTGGTTGCATACGGCTCGTAGGCGCTGTGCGCAGTGAGGTCCGTGAGGGTGTGTTCGCGGCCGCGCAAGAACGACTTGCACACGACCGGTGAAACACCGAACAGATACAGCACCAGCCAGCCGTGACGGCGGTAATTGCGCAACAGGTCGAAATAGCGCGCCGAGATGAACGTCTGGGAGTCATCGCGCGAGCCCAGCAGTTCGGCATACGCCGGCCAGAACGCGCTCGGAAACGAATAATTGAAATGCACCCCGGAGATCGCCTGCATCATCCGGCCGTAGCGCACACCGAGACCTTCACGGTAGATGCTCTTCATCCGCCCGATGTGCGAGCGCCCGTAGCGGGCGATGGGGATATCCTCGTCGCGGTCGATCCGGCACGGCATGCTGGTCGCCCACAGCAGCTCATCGCCGAGGTGCCGGTAGACGAACTGGTGCAGGTCGAGCAGGTACTGCAGCAGCTCCCAGTTGGTAGTGAACGTAGGCGTGACCAATTCGATCAGCGCCTCGGAGTAGTCAGTGGTGATGTGCTCGCTGGTGAGCGCCGAGCCGAGCGCCGCCGGGTGCGGCGTCTGCGCGAGCAGCCCCCCGGGAGTCACGCGCAGCGACTCCTTTTCGACGCCTCGGCGACCGCCCTGCAGTAATTCGGGCGCGCCGCTGTTGAGCAGGGCGGCCAGACGTTTTTCAAACACGATGTCGCGGGCGGTGCCGCTCATGAATGCCAGTGCCTCATCTCAGGGCGTCTGCATGCGGCCGAGAAACTGCCGAATGCGCGCCGCGTTGGTTCCAATGTCGCTCAGCCCGACCCGCGACTCGCTGCGCACGTCGACGCGCGAGCCGGTGCCGTTCGGCCGGACCCGCACCACGATGTCGTCCTTGAAGTCGAAGAAGAACGTGTGGGCGGTCGCCTCGAGGCGCCCCTGCGCCGGTTCGAAGGCATCGATGCGCCAGCCCAGCGCCGCGGCCACCTGCCTCGCTCTGGCGAGCGCCTGCGCCGGCGGCAGTGCGAGAAACAGCGGCTTGACGTACGGGTAGTACTCGCGCTGCAGCTGCGGTACGTTGATCATTCTACCGCCTGGGCCGGGTACTTCGCGACGGTATTGCGCCGGAACGGTTGCGTGCGCACGTGCGCGTAACGCCAGCACGCGCTCGAATTTCGGCGGATCGCGCAGATCCGTGCTGATGTCGTTGATTGGCGGGCTGGTGCGCGCCCGCTCCACCCAGGAGAGCACGTAGGCGGTCACCGCCAGGCCGATGACGATGCCGACCACCGCGGCGGTGCCCGGGATGCGCGTGCCCTTCATTGTCGAGAACAGTACGCCGACGATGGTCGTCGCCGTGCCGAACACCACCACCCCGAGGCCGATCACCAGTGTCATCAGCGCCGGACCGACACTGGCGAGATGGAAGCGATTGAGCGGGCCCGCTGCGAGCGTCACGAGCAGCCCGGCCGCGAGAATCCACAGACCCGCACGGGTGATTCGCCCCGGCCAGCGCGGCTGGCGCAGCGAAGGAAATGGAGGGGTATTCATGGAGGGCTCCCCGCGAACAGGTTTCGATCTTGTTGCCCGGCGTCGTTTGAGGCATCTTGCAGCCTCGCGGCCACTGGCGCAACAGAGAATCCCATGATGATCGGCATAATCGGCGGTACCGGCCTCTATCGAATGGACGGCTTGAAAGTCAACGAAACGAGGCACGTGGATACGCCGTTCGGCACACCGTCGGCGCCGGTGATGCTCGGGAGCCTCGATGGAAAGCCGGTCGCCTTTCTGGCGCGACACGGCCTCGAGCACCATCTGCTGCCGAGCGAGATCAATTTTCGCGCCAACATCTGGGCCTTGAAGAGCGTCGGGGTGCGCACCGTGATCGGCGTATCGGCCGTCGGGAGCCTGCGCGAGGAGATCCGCCCTGGCGATCTGGCGCTGCCCTCGCAATACCTGGATTTCACCAAGGGTCTGCGGGCCGCGAGTTTCTTCGGTGCAGGCATGGTTGCGCACATCTCCACGGCGCACCCGGCGTGCGCGGCCACGAGCGCGCTGCTTGCCGAGGCCGCCGAGGCGCTTGGCCTGCCGCTGCACCGCGAGAAGACCTATGCTTGTGTCGAGGGTCCGCGGCTCGGCACGCGCGCAGAGAGTTTCTGGCTGCGTGGCGCGGGCGCCGACCTGGTCGGCATGACCAACGTCCCGGAGGCCTTCCTCGCGCTCGAAGCGCAGCTCGGTTACTGCACCATAGCGGTCGCGACCGATTACGACTGCTGGCTCGATGATCCGACTCAACACGTATCGCTCGAGCAGGTCATGAGTCAGTTCCGTGACAGCCTGACGCGCGTTCAGCGCCTGATCGGGCGAGCGGTCGCGCAGTACCGCGACGATGAGTCGCGTCCGTGCCGGCACTCGCTGCGCTCGGCCGTCGTCACGCCGCGCGAACGACTCACGGCGGCGCAGCGGGCCATTCTCGAGTTTCTCAGCAGCTGACGCGCCGCTCAGGTGCGCAGCGGAGCATC
>JAKADE010000302.1 GCA_021820785.1 Pseudomonadota bacterium | reverse complement strand
TCTGGATGAGCACCGATTTGGATTTCGGTCCGAGCGTGATGCGTACGGCATCGGCCAGCTGCGTGGTGCCGCGCAGGATCTTCTCGCGCGCGGCGGATCGGAACAACACTTGCTTGGCCGTCATCAGGCATATCCCCAAGGGCGCGCGCCGAAGCGCAGTCGCGCCGTATGCAGCCTAGGGAAGCCTGCGCGGCACGGCCATCCGTACTAGTGCGCATTCCGGGGAGGTGCTCGGCGAGCGACGGTTGCACATGTACTGCCGGCTCGCGAAGTGTCTGCAGCCGAAGGTCTGTGCATTGACTGCATTCAACAAACACCGCACCGCATCCCATGCCGCCAGCGCCGCCACCGTGAACGTGCGTGTGCGCAATCTGGCGCAGATGTTCAATTCGCTCGACGCCTCGCCGTTCTGGGATCGTGATCTCGACGTGCACGCCGCGGATTTCATCGAGGAGGAGTTTCGCGAGAACCGTGCTGCTGCACAGTGGCACCTGCACGTGCATGCCAGCGAGGGCGAGGACCTGGCGGCCGATCTGCAGCCGGCCCTGGAACATTACTACACCCGCATGGCCCACTCGACGGCGCTGCGTCTGCGCGAACAGTTGCGCCTCGGTGAACTGGCGCTGCTTGGCGGGCTGGCGATCTTTCTGCTCAGCATGAGCGCCCGCGGCATCCTGACGCGTGTTGTTGCGCATGGGTTGTCGCGGCTGCTCGACGAAGGACTGATCATTCTGGCCTGGCTTGCGTTGTGGCGGCCCGTGGAGACACTCGTCTACGGCTGGGTTCCCTTGTATCGGCAGCGGCGGATGTATCAGCGTCTGGCGGCGATCAAGGTGACGGTTCGCATGGAGCACGCGCATTCGGAGGCGGTGGGCGTCGCCGCGCGCCGACAGGATGCCGGCGCGGCTGCGCCGCTTCCGGCGCCCCCTGCATCGCGTCGCGCCTGATCGGCGCCCAACGTTCGGCGCCAAGCGGTTGAAAAGAAACTGACATCCCGCGGCGCGATCATGCCGCACTCGCCAGGCGTGTGTGGCTTCCGGGATTTTTTCGGTCGCTGCGGGAACCCGCACTGTCCCGGTGACTCAACATAGAGGACGATTGTATAATCGTTGGGTCGTGCGCCGAGGCGTGCACCCCGTCAGTCATCTCACCAGGAGCGGGCGTCATGGCGGCAGAAGGTAATGTGTGGGCGCTGGTATTGGCGGCGGGCGAAGGCAGCCGTCTGAAATCCCTGACCACCGCGCCCTCGGGAACCGCCGTCCCGAAGCAATTCTGCTCGCTGTTCGATGGACCGCCGCTGCTGCATGAGGCGCTGCGGCGCGCCCAGACGCTCACGGACGAGGCATTCACCTGTGCGGTGGTCGCGGCGCATCATCGGCGCTGGTGGCAGGATGCGCTCGCGCCGCTGCCGCCGCAGAACATCATCGTGCAGCCGCGCAACTGCGGTACGGCGGTGGGCATTCTGCTGCCGCTGCTCCATATCCTGGCGCGTGATCCTCAAGCCAAAGTCGTGCTGTTGCCCTCCGACCATCTGGTGCAGCACGAGTCTGTGCTGGCCGAGTCGCTGGCTGCGGCGCTTGCGCAACTGCCGTGGCGAAAACACGAGACGCTGCTGATGGGCATCGAGCCGGAGGAGGCGGATCCTGAACTCGGCTACATCGTGCCGGGCGAAGAGGATGTGCGCGGTGCCATGCACGTTCGCCGCTTCGTCGAGAAGCCGCCGCTCGCGGAGACTCGTGAGCTGATCCGCAGCGGGGCGTTGTGGAATGCGTTCATCGTGGTAGCCAGCGCTCAGGCGCTGCTCGAGCTGTTTCGGGCACGCATTGCCCCGGTCGTCACGGCGATGGAGGCGGCGGTGGCCGCCGATCGGGAACTGCCGCAAGCGGGCGCGGTGACAACCCTATACGAGCAGCTGCCCACGGTGGACTTCTCGCGTGAGATCGTCGCAGGGCAGGAGGATGTGTTCCGCGTCGTCGCGGTGCCGAAGTGCGGCTGGAGTGATCTCGGCACCCCGCAGCGGGTCGCCGAAGCACTGCGGCGGGTGCCGCGGCCGGAGAGCGGTCCGCGTCTGCGTTCGAGCGTCGCCTTCCTGAGTCTCGCCGCACAACATCACCGCCTGCACATCCTGCACGGTGCCGCAGGCGTCTGAAGTCCTTCGCAGTGCCGCGGGTGTGGATGCTCAGCGGCGTTGCGTGCGTACGCTGTCGAGCGCGCCGGCCACTCCGCCAATCAGCGACCCGACCACCGCGCCCGCGGTGGTGAGCGTACCCACGGCGCCGAACAGCGGCAGCGCGGTGAGCACCGCAACACCGGCGGAGGCACCCAGGGCGACATTTTTCAGCAGAGAGACGATTTTCATCGGCTCGGTCTCAGTCTGAGGGGCCATGGACGGACATGCTAGCGAAGCTCGCCGGGCCGCGCATCTGCGGCGTGCGGGGACGCAAGCTCGGCTGGTGAGGCGTCGTGCGAATTCGCGTCCGCGAGCAGACCTGCCGATGCCGCCGGCGTCGGGAGCGGCAGGTTGCGCCACTCCCGACGCCGGCGCGATCCGGGGGGTGGATCAGACCAGATGGCCGCGGTGACGGACCGGAGGGGGGGCCGCCTGTGGCACGGCCACTCGGGGCAGCAGTACGATCACGCGCGTCGGCGCCGGGATCGCCTGCAGCGGGATGACCGGTTGCAGGAAGCGGACTTCGAGCGGCAGGCCCTGCCCGGACAGCGGGAGCAGCGGCGGGCCGAACATCACCGGCACCGGCATCTGCGGCAGCATCTGTCCGCTGAGCGCGGCCTGGATGAGTCGCATCTGCTGCATCTGGGCCTGCAGCGCACGGAACTGCGCCATGACCCAGGCGGGCATGGGCGCGCCCGCGCCGCGGGTTTCGGAGACCTGGACCACGGCCGCGCCGTTGGGCCCGCGCCACCGCCAGGTGTGCACCTGGACCGGCCCGGCGGCGGTGTGCACCACTTGCACGACCTCCCGCAGCGGGACGGTGCGTGAGCCGACGCGGATGAACATCGGCTGGGCGGCCAGTGCGAGGGCCGGCAGCGCGATGCCCGCAAGGGCTACGGCAAGCACTTTCTTACGCATAGACACCTCCTTGAAACGTGAAGCGGACGGCTCCGCAGGAGCCGAACCCACACTATTGACCGTGCCGGCGGCCAGGAGTTTCCGAGCAGCGCGTCGGCGCCATCGTCCTCTCTCCAGGGTGCGAGCGCAGCGTCCTGGCGCGGCGTGCCGCCCTGTGGTGCGGACCCGGCATGCCAGTGCGTGGCGAGGGGGCGGCCGGATTGGGTCTGCTGAGGCGAATCGGGCCTGTCGCGAGCGTGTTCCTGCGCGGGCAAACGAGCGCGGCGCAAGCGCCCCGAGCCACGCTGCCAGTGGCGAATCCGGATGCCGGCGCATCGGAAGCCGGTCCAGCCTCGCACTAATCTCGTGACAATGAGCAGATTTACGACATCGATACCAGCGAGCCGGTCCCGAAAAACCCACGTCGCTGAAGGGCAGACCGGTGACGGGTCCTGCAAGACCCCAAGGCCCGCTGCAGCGAACTCGTCCGCAGGGTGCGTAGCGAGGGTCCGCAGCATGTGACCACGCATGGCCATGATGAGGTGGTCGTCATTGCCGCGGAAGAGTTTTGCCGCCTCGAGGGCGTGGTGACGGGCAGGGCCCTGATCGCCACCATGCATGCCTCGCCGTATAGGGATGTCGATATCGAGCCTCGGCGCGACCGGCAGCCGGTCCGTGACGTGGTGCTGTGAGCCGTTGGCTGCTCGATCCCGGCATCCTCTCTGAGCTGCGCCGGTGTCAGCCGGAGCAGAGAGCGCCGCAGTTCATTGCGGGTCAGCCGCTCGAGACGCTGTGCATCAGCGTGGTCACGCTGGCCGAGATTCGTTCTGGCATCGAGCAGCTTCCCGAACATCCTCGAAGGTCCAAACTGAACGAGTGGCTGGCGCACAGCGTTCGGCCGATGTTCGAGCAGCGCGTGCTACCGATCACTGAAGATGTCATGCTGAAATGGTGGCTGCTCGTGGATGAGAGCCGCAAGATCGGACACATCTTTTCGCAGCCTGACCTGACGATCGCAGCAATGGGACTGCATCGCGGGCTGACGGGCTTCTCGCGGGACACGGCGGAATATCTTGCCGCGCGCGCTCCGGTGTTCAATCCCTGGACAGACTCGCTTCCGGATGCCTCCGGGTACCGTGAATCTCATCGGAAGTCACTCAGTTGATGCCAGGAGGCATTCGACGCTGGCGGTCAATAGGGATTGAGCCGGGCTCCAGGGCGGGAGCGAAGGGCGAGTGCGCTCGGTCCCGGCGCTCACCGTGCGCGGCCTTGCGACGATGACTCCTCGCTTACTGGAGCCCGCCAGAGGATCGTGGTTGTCCCGCCCGGAAGCACCTCGCAAGTTGGTTTGGTACACTCGCGATGATGCCCCGCCAGTCGCTGGGCAAGCACGGGACGCCGCGATGACCACTGATCTTTTTGCCGAACGTGACTTTCACTGGCGCAGCGATGAGATCACCCGCATCGAGTCGTTCAGCGATGCGGTATTTGGCTTTGCCGTGACCCTCCTAGTCGTGTC
>JAKADE010000301.1 GCA_021820785.1 Pseudomonadota bacterium | reverse complement strand
GGCGAGCGTCAGCAGCAGCGCGCACACGAAGCGCCGCTCGCCGGGCTCCGCGGCGAGATTGCCGCGCGAGTAGCGGGCGATGACCCAGCCGAGAAAGGCGATCAGGGTCATGACTGCGGCCGCCGCACCGTTGTGAGGGCCGATCGCGGCTGTCGGGAGCAGGTGGCTGAGGTTCCCGGCGAGGGCCACACCGAGTGCCGTGCCCGAGGCGCACGCGAGCGCCTGCCAGAGCGAGCGGCGCGGCAGCGCCGCCGCCACCACCGCGCCGAGCAGGTACAGCAGCGGGACGAGCCAGGCGGTCCAGTGCGGGTGATGCGGCATGCGTTCTCCAGGGTTCGCGGCGATGCGACAAAGTATCCCTGCATGCCAAGACACTGTAAAATAGAATAAATAGAACAAACCGTTCGATAAAAGAGAATATGCGCAACCTGAACTTCCGCCACCTGCTGTATTTCTGGACCGTCGCACAGCGCGGGCATCTGACCCAGGCCGCCGCGCAGCTGCGCGTGTCGCAATCGGCGCTCTCGGCGCAGATCCGCCAGCTCGAGACGTATCTCGGCCGGCCGCTGTTCGAGCGCTCCGGCCGCTCGCTGCACCTGACGGAATTCGGCGCCGTGGTGCTCGATTACGCCGACAGCATCTTCGGGCTCGGTCAGGAGCTGATGGCTACCGTGCGCGGCGGACTCGGGCAACGCCAGCAACACCTGCGTGTCGGAGCGGTGGCCACGCTGTCACGCAACTTCACGGAGAACCTGCTGCGTCCGTTGTTCACCCGACCGGAAGTGCGCCTGACGTTGCAGTCGGGCAGTCTGGCGGAGTTGCTCGAGCAGCTGCGCGTGCACAATCTCGATGTGCTGCTCTCCAATCGTCCGGTGGTGGCCGAGAGCGAGCGACCGTGGCGCTGCGTGCCGCTCTCGCGCCAGTCGGTGTGTCTGATCGGACCGCCGCGCAGCGGGCGAGGGCGGCTGCGGCTGCCGGAGGATCTGGCCGGCATGCGCCTGGTGCTGCCCGGCCCCAACAGTGACATACGCACCCAGTTCGATCTGTGGTGCGAGCGCAGGCACATCACGGTCGAGGTGGCCGCGGAGGTCGACGACATGGCGATGTTGCGCCTGTTCGCGCGCGACTCCGGTGCCATCGCCGTGTTGCCCGAGGTGGTGGTGCAGGATGAACTGCGCGAGGGCCGGCTGCAGCGTTACTGTGCGATTCCGGGCGTGTTCGAACACTTCTACGCGATTACGGCGTTCCGGCACAGCCCTTCGCCCCTGGTGCAGCAGCTGCTCGCGCGCCCGCGCCCGAAAGAGACGGCCGCGCGCTGAGGGTGGAGTGCGGACCCAGTGGCGCAGGGGCGCGCCGGTGTGCTGTTGGATGCGGGCGCTGGCGGGGCTCGCCTCGTGCGGCGTTGCGCCCCGCGTCTGCAGAGGCGAGCTACTCGGCCGGCTGCGCTGTGGCGGGGACGGGCGGTTCAAACAGCCAGCGGCGCAGTACGAGGGCGAGCAGCAGGCAGGCGGCCATGCTGAGTCCGGCATCGGTCAGGAAGCTGCCGACGAGACCGCCGCGATCGTATCCCCAGCCGTCAAGCAGCCCCATGTAGGTGATGGGCAGGTTCATCGCGGCCACGAGCAGCGTGAAGAGCGTCGCGGCCAGCGGGTTGTCCGGGCCGATCACCTGGAAAGCGATGCCAAACGCGGCGGTGAACGCGAGCGCCTGGAAAATGATCTCGCCGGTGAATACGAATCCGAACGTCCAGGGTGCCCGCGGCAGCAGCAGCGTGCCGAGGGTGAAGAGCGCCCCGATGACGCCGATGGCGAGGTACAGCGGACGCAGCGCAATGCGCCGCGCCAGACGCGGCACGAGGAAACTGCCGCCGATGCCGGCGACGATCGAGCCGGCCCCCGCGAACAGACTCACGGTCGCCGCAGAGGCATGGTAATCGTTGCCGATGCCGCCGAGCACGTTGGTCAGGGAAAACGAGGCCGAGGGCAGCAGGAACAGCGCGAGCCCGATCAGCACGTCGCGGCGGCGCACCAGGGTGAACACGGCACGGCTGAAGCGCCCGAAGCTCTCCGCGGCCAGCACGCGGTCGGGCGCCGGTGCCGGGATGAACGGGAAGAGCATGAGCGGGGCGAGCATCGCTGCGAGCAGAAAGAGCGCACCGTGCGCGGCGGTGGCGTGGCGCATCAGCGGCCCGCCGGCCATGATGATCACGCCACTCGAGCCGACATTGGCGACGTTGAACCAGGTGCCGAGCCGGCTGTCTTCGTCGGCGCGGATGAGGCTGCCCATCCAGCCGCCGACCGCGCCTTGATAGAACGCGGCGGACAGGTAGCCGAGAATCATGACGGCCTCGACTTCCCCGACGTGGCGGTGATGCACCACCGTGAAGGCGGCGCACACGGCGGCAAGCGCGCAGAAGGCGAGCGCATAGGTGCGCCGGCGCAGGCGGACGTCGAGCATGGGCGAGAACAGGAAGGCCCAGAATCCCGGCGAGATGATGATCGCCGTGATGGCCGCGATGTGGCCCCCGGGAACGCCGTCGGCGGCGAGCATCTCCGGCAGTGTGACCACGGCAAACCCGCTCATCATGCCGAAGGTGGCATTGGTGAGCCCCATCACCCAGATCGGCGGGTGTGCGGCAGGTGCGCCGGTCCTACTCAAGGGCAGATCCCGTGGCCTGGGCGCTCCGTCGGTGCCACGAGCACGAGCAACGACCGCATCGCTCTGCGGCGAGGGCGTCCTGCCGCGGCGAGCGGCGAAATCGGGTTCGCGAAGTCAACCGCCCAATTCTAGGGGGACACGCGCGGCGAACACAACCACGACGGCCTGCGTGCGTGCGCGAGCCGTTCGTGCCCCGGGGATGCCGTGTGTCAGTCCGAGGCCTGAAGCTCCGCGCGCAATGCATCCTGTTCACTCCGTGCGCGGGCATCGATGTGCACGATGCGCTCCTCGAGGCGCTCGAGGTGGCGTGCCGGATCCACGACGAGGACCAGTCTTTTCCAGGCGCTGTGCGGCCAGAGCAGATCCGCCGAGCGTCGGCTCAGTGCCCCGATGCGGCGCGAACGCAGCAAGGCGTCGTCGTGCTCGGGTGTCCCGGGCGGCCACAGGCGCAGCGCCATGTCGGTGCCGGTGGCGCTGACGGCGAGGGTGTCGCCCCGTTCGAACGCTGCAGCGGCCGCGCGGCAGCCGTTCAGACGACGTGTACCGAGTGCGCTGCCGTGTGGTGTGCAGGTCTGTTCCAGGGCCATGAGCGCGTCGAACGGCATCTGGTTGCCGAGCAGGTACTGGAGCTGTCCGGTGGCGCTGACGTAGCTTTCTGCGCCAATGCGATGCAACGTCTCGGCGAGGCGGGCGAAGAGTTCCGTGGCATGAACGTCGAGGCGGCGCGTCGTTCCGATCGCATTCAAGGCGGCATCGATGCGGTCCGGATCGTTCGATGTGACCGCGGTCTGCAACGCATCCAGCCAGCCAACGCCGTTGTGCGGCGCCAGCGTGCGCAGCCGGGCATCGAGCGCCGTGACGTCGCAGTGCGCGTGCCAGGCCTGACAGAGGTTCTTCTCGAGCAACACGAGGCTCACGGAGTTCGGCCGTGCGGCAACCGCGCGCGCGAGCCACGCGAGGCGCTGCGCGGCATTTTCCGGCGGCATCAGCGGCTGGGTGCGGCCCCGGGTCCGGCGCAGTCCGCTCGGATACGGCCAGCCGAGGACTGCGGCGGCCGCGAGTGCATCGGGCCGACCGCTCGCGATCAGGCGGCGGGTGACGCGAGCGTCCTCGCGCCGCTGGCGTTCGGTCTGGCGAGCGTCCGCGCGGGCTTGGTTGCGGGCCCCGAGCGCAGCGTCCAGGGGCGGCGCGGGGAAGGTTCCGGCCGCCAGCACGGCCAGCCCCGTGAGCGCATACAACGGCGCGGTTGCCCAGGGCCACCTCGCGCGCCGCGGTGTGGCGAAGATCCGCATGCGACGCGAACTCGGCGCCCGGGCCTCCCTCACGCCAATGAGTGATCCTGTTCCCGGCGCCGTGAGCGCCGCCCCGCTGAGCAGTGCCGCGGCATAGGATGCCGGCGTGAGGCCTCGCCGCAGGACGCGTGCATCGCAGTCCAATTCGATCGCGTGCCGCAGTCGCCGCCGCATCCACCACAGCGGCAGATTCCAGGGCAGGAGCGTGACGAGGAGCGTGGCGCCGAGGAGCACCGCTCCGTCGTATGCGCGCAGATGCTCATCCTCGTGCCAGAGGAGTGCCGCGCGCCGTTGGGGGTCCTGCTCGGCGAGTGCGCGCGGCACGACGATACGGGGACGGCGCAGGCCGAGGACGGCGGGACCGAAGTTTTCCGACAGCGTGACGGGAACACCGTCGAGCACGGTGGTCTCACCGTGGCGCAGCTTCTTGTGCGCAGCCGCGGCGCCCGCTAACAGTCGCAGCAGAAGGAGGCTCGATGTTACGCCCCATGCGGCGAGCCATCCCCACAGGACCTCCCGGTATCGCCAGGGTGTCCAGAGCCGCTGCGTCGGTTGCTGCTCGCGGCCGGCGGGCGCAGCGGGTGCACTGCGGTGGGAGGTTCTCGAGCGGTCCGGCGTGCGGACCGGACTCGACGAC